>JAUVAM010000470.1 GCA_030591745.1 Deltaproteobacteria bacterium | reverse complement strand
TGAAATGTTGGCCAGGGTAGAGGAATTGGTGGTCGACGAAGTCTCCAATAACCCTGGAGGCGAAGTCCCCAATAACCCCAGGGTTATTGGGGGGACTTTTCATCACGTGGCCAATCGATTCCTCAGACAACACGCTGAAGTCTTGGGCTTGTCGGCCCGCTACACGATTCTGGATTCGGAAGACGCCTCAGATCTTCTTTCCAGTTGTATTGCCTCTGAGATGTCCGGCCGGGAAGTCGTGCGAGCGCCGGTGTTGTCAAGGCTGATCGGAATGGCCGTCAACACGATGACGCCGATGGATGAGACGATCCGGCGATACGCGCCGGAACTGAACCCCCGAAGCGAAACCTTGCTGGAGGTGGCGCAGGCCTATCAAGAGCGCAAGCGGGAAATGAATCTGGTGGACTTCGATGATCTCTTGTGGCTGTTTTGGCGTTTGCTGGAAGAGCAGCCGGAGTTGGGCATCGGTCAAGATTTTCAGCATGTTTTGGTGGACGAGTATCAGGATACCTCCCGCTTGCAGGCTCGTATCGTTGATCATTTGGCCGCGGTGCATGGGAATCTGACGGTTGTGGGGGACGATGCTCAGTCCATCTATCGCTTTCGTGGTGCCGAAGCGGACAACCTACTGGGCTTTCTGGAGCGTTGGCCTGAGGCCGGCACCATCAAATTGGAGGAAAACTATCGTTCAAGCGAGCCCATTTTGAATCTGGCCAATGCCTCCATTGCACATAACCCCAAACAAATGACCAAGCGGCTTACCTGCCGGATTGAGGATGGGCCCAAGCCCTGCCGAATTCCGGTGCAAGACGTGGAAATGCAGGCAGCCTTTGTGGCGCAGCGGGTGACTGAGTTGCACGACCAAGACGGCCTGTCTCTTTCGGAAATGGCCGTACTGTACCGCGCTCATCACCACAGCATGGAGCTGCAGGTGGAGTTGACCCGGCGGGGTATTCCTTTCGTGGTCCGTTCGGGTCTGCGTTTTTTTGAGCAGGCCCACATCAAGGATGTCCTGGCTCACCTTCGTGTGCTCGACAATCCCGCCGATGAACTCAGTTGGGCTCGCTGCCTGCGGCTGCGGGCCGGCATTGGGCGCGCAGGCGCTGACCGCATCATCAAGGCCCTGCGGGGACAGGATGATTTTTGGCGGTTTGCTCAAAGTGATGCCTTTGCCGCAGGGCTCCCTGCAAGGTCCCGAAAGGGCTTTGCTTCGCTCATCCGGCTCTTGGCCCGTCTACAAACAGAGAAAGTGGGGGAAAGCATCACGCTGCTGCTCAGGGAAGGGTACGGTGAACAGCTGATTGGATTGTATACCCATCCGGAGAGCCGTCGTGAAGACATCGAGCAATTCGCGGCTTACGCGGGACGTTTCAGCGGTCTTCGTACTTTTTTGTCCGAGCTGAATTTGTCGTCAGGCTTGGTCGACGAAGATGTTGTGGATGCAGACGCGACTGATGATGCCCTGGTGCTTAGCAGCATCCACCAGGCCAAGGGCCTGGAGTGGACGGCCGTCTTCTTGCTTTGGCTCAATGAAGGGCAGGTTCCTCACGCCAGGGCAGCGGAAGAAGAAGGTGGCCTGGAGGAAGAGAGACGGCTGTTTTATGTTGCGTTGACCCGCGCTAAGCGCTGGCTTCATCTCATCAGTTGTCAGGTGGATGATCGACCCGGTCGCAATCGAATATCACTCAGGCCCAGCCGATTTCTTGCTGAGTTGGACCCAGGCTTGATGGAGCTTTGGCGGATAGAGATGGGTGCTTGAGCTTGACGATTTCATGAGGTAGAGTCCCCGACTATGTTGAGGTTTTTTAAAGGATCATCAAGACTGGCATGTGGCGCGCTTTTTTGTTGCTTTGGGCTTTCTGCCTGCGTGACGAGCGGTAGTCTACGGAGCGAGTTCGTGCGCGGCAAACAGGCTTATCAGAGCGGTAGGGTCCTTGCTTCCTACCGAATTTTGCACGGCATGGATATGTCGGGCAAAGTGCCTCCAAAAGAGTTTTACAAGGTCATGGATGAGGTCAACAAGGCCGCTGAGTACTTGATGGCCCAGTGGTTGGAGGAAGGGCAGCGATCGGTCGAAGAAGGAGATTTGCCCCGTGCCTTGGGCTATTACGAGGATTTGCTTTTGACCTTGCCGTCGACTGATCCCTTACGGGGTAAACTGGAGGAAAAGGCAGAGCCTATTCGGAAGCAGATCGCGACTTTGCGATCGGATATCCAGGTCATCTTGGAACAGGCTCATACCAGTTTTTTGGCCGGCAAGATCGAGGAGGCTCGCCTGCGCCTCATCGATGCGCGGGAACAGTCCTATAAGAGCCGCCTGGATTTCCCCATGGAGCAAGAGCGCCTGCTGGCCGAATGCGACAGGCGATTGCCTGCGCCGGTGGTGGAATTGAGTGAAGTAGAGGCACCGGGTCCGTCTGAGTCGAAGGTGGATATTGCCAAGTTGGCAAAAGCGGCGAAAAAGAAGGCCACCCGCCGTCGGCGTCCTCGAAGGAGACCCAAGCCCAGAAGGCGACCGGAAGTTCCTCGGGTCGCCAACGTCACCCCTTCAGTCGACAATGAGGTCGCAGGACTGATGAAAGAGGCCGAAAAGCTCAACAAGAAGCGGCACTGGACTGACGCCATCGTCGCCTACCGCCGTGTCTTGCGTAAGGATTCGGACCATCAGGGCGCCAAAAAGGCATTGAGGCAGTTGGAGCCGGTGCGAAAAAAGCTTTTGGCTGAATGGACGAAAGAAGCCGCGGAGTATTTCGCCAAGGAGCAACTGGATAAGGCGGCTCCCCTGTATCGTCGCATCTTGAGAATCGATCCGGGCAATCTGCGGGCCAAAGAAGGCTTGCAGATGTTCAAGCGTTTAAATGAACTGAAGGGCAAGAAGAATTAGCGCCATGTCGCTTCACGACACGGCACAAGAGTTTCTTGCAGAGTAGAAACTCTAGCTCGGCTCATCCCCAGCAGGCAACTTGATAAAAAACACAGTGCCTTGCTCAGGGCTTGAGTGAAACTCCAACTTACCTCCATGCTGCTGGATGATTCGATCGGCCAAGGCCAGGTTCAGCCCCGCGCCTTTGCGCGTACCCTTGTTTGAAAAATAGGGAGAAAAAACTTTGGGCTGATCTTCTGTTGGGATGCCACGACCGTCGTCGCGGATCATGATCATCACCATGCCTTCGGCGTCTCGATTGGAATTGACCTGGATGCGTCCGCCATCAGGCAACACGGCGTCTCGAGCATTGTCGAAGAGGGTGGTGAAGACCTGCATCAGCGCCCCTGGGCTGGCCATGGGCTTTGGCAGGTTTTTGCCCAAATCCAAGTCCACCTGGATGGAGGCCTCCTCCGTGCCCGCGACGCCTCGACTGCATTCGGCCAAGAGGCCGTTGACGTCTACGGGCTCCGTGGAGAAAGGTTCTTCTCGGCAGTACCGCAGAATTCGGTCCAAAGCCTCACGGCCGCTACGCGCTTCCTGGTCGATGAAGTTGAGGTAGTTGCGCAACTTGGCCGATAGCTCCCCTTGCCGACCCGCCAATTCGACGAAGCCGATGACACCAGCCAGCGGCTTCTGAACCTCGCGAATGACACCGTGGGCAAACCGGCGCAAGGCCTCGTCTTTCTCTTGTCTCAGCTTGACCGCATTTTGCTCGTCGGCCTGCCGGTGGCGTTTTTCGATCTGGAGGCCCAATTCCACCAACTCCCGTGAAAGCTTGCCCAATGCGGCAGGGCCGAGTGCCGAAGACTGAATCTCGGTTTGTCCTTGCTGCAGCTTTCCGACGGCCTTGTGCAGTCCGTCAAAGCCCCGTTGGATCAGGTGAGCAAGAACCAAGCCCAGAATCAAAGAGAGGATAAGCACGACAGTCAGGGCGATGCCGCCACGCGCCAGCATGACGCCGGCTCCCTCGTCGCCCAGCGCACTCCACAGGCCGACGGCCAGTCCAAGGACGCATCCTGTACCGGCGCTCCACATCGAAATGCTGACGAATAAATACTTGAATGAACGAAGCATGAGTGGATCCAGTATCGGGGTCCTGGCTCGCTCTGTCAAGAAACAGTAAGATTCCAGTGTCTTGGCAAGGAGCTTGTGAGAGTGCTTGACCCTTGCGGTTTCCATGGTTAGGCTGCCCACCATGCTCCACGCCTACGAAGCCACTCCCCAACCCGCTGTGTTGTTGGCAGGAC
>JAUVAM010000393.1 GCA_030591745.1 Deltaproteobacteria bacterium | reverse complement strand
GAGCGCATTTCGGCCAGGCTGTTCTCTTCGAACTCTTTTTTCTGTACCAAATTCAGGTGGGTTTGGCGCAGGCCGGACAAGCGTTCGGTCTGTTCGGTCTTCTTGCCCCTGAGTTCCTGCAATCGTTTTTTCAACACTTTGCGCTCGGCCTCGGCCTGACCCAGCCGACCCTGGAGATCAAGCAGGCGCTGATCCAGGTTGGCGTGGCGACCGCGATGCTCGGCCGACTTTTCGCTTGTGTCCAGTTGCTTTTGCCTGTCCGATTCAATGCCGGATTCCAGCTTGATGACCTTGTCGGCCTGGGCTGCTCGGACCTCCTCACGCTCGGACAGGCGGTTGGCCGCATTGCCGGCGATTTCCAGCTGATCGGCTTGTTCTCCTTCGGCCAATCGAAGTTCATCGCCTAGTTTTTCCAACTGGGCCTTCAGGCTTGCTATCTCCTGGGCAGATGCATCACTCTGGCTGCCGAGGTTGTCCACCTCACGGCCCAAAAACTCAATGTTTTGCTCATTGAGTTTGACCTCGTTGTCGGTGGAGAGCAGCGCCTCTTGAATCTCGCTCAGATGGCGATCATCGTCTAAAAGTTGTACACGGCTTTGTTCCACGGAGGCGTCCAGGTTAGAGACCTGGCCTTGAAGCTCGGTTTCCCGCTTGCCAAATTTGTTGCGTTTTCCATCCAAGAAGCGCTCAACGCTTTGCAGTTCAAGACAGCGGTGGCTGGCCGTGTGCAGTTCGATTTCTTTAAGCTGATCTCTTAGTTTGTGAAAGCGGGCGGCCTTGCGGGCTTGGCGTTGTAAAGAGCCCATGCTGCGACGGATTTCGGCCACCACGTCGTTGACCCTGAGCAGGTTATGACGGGTTTGTTCCATCTTGCGCTCAGCCACTTTTCGCCGGGCTTTGTATTTGGAAATACCGGCGGCTTCCTCGATGAGACCGCGGCGCTCGGCTGGTTTTTGGCTGACCAGGAGGCCGATGCGGCCCTGACCGATGATGGAATAGGCTCGGGTGCCCACGCCCGTGCCCATGAAGAGCTCCTGTACGTCCAGGAGTCGGCAAGGGGTGCGGTTGATAGAATACTCGCTGTCGCCGTTGCGGAAAAGCTTGCGGCCCACCGTGATTTCGGAGAAATGGGCGTATTCGGGGGGGACGTTGCGGCCATCGTTTTCGAAGACGATTTGTACTTCGGCCATGCCCATGGACGGCTTGTTTTCACTGCCGGCGAAGATGATGTCCTCCATGGCCTTGCCGCGCAGCATGCGGGCGCTTTGCTCGCCCATGACCCAGCGGATGGCGTCGACCACGTTGGACTTGCCGCAACCGTTCGGGCCCACGATACCCGTGATGCCGTCGTCGAAGCGAAGGCGGGTGCGTTCCATGAAGGATTTGAAGCCGATGATGTCCAGTCTGCGAATTTTCACCTGATCACCCCGTCACGCGGAAGGGTAGTGCTACGTATGGTAGTGTCATGCCGTGTGTGTTATCGTAAGTCGTTGTATTATCAGCACAACCAGTGAGCATTGTTTTTACCATGAGGCCAGGGAGGGTGTAAAGGAAAAAATGGGGGTCCAAGCGGGCTCTTTGGCGGACTTTCAGCTGGGACCCGATGGGTTCAGTTTCAGAATATCCTGCAAGCGCGAATGCTGGCGCAGGCTTTCGAACATGGGGTCGTCCCTGATCCAATCGATGCAGCGTGCCGGGTCCAATTCCAGTGCTCGTTCCAGGGCGACCAGGGCTTGTTCGGGTTGCTCTCGACGAGCGTGAATGGCGGCCAGATTGTAGTGGGCGTAAAGGTTGTCCGGCTCGGAGAGGATGGCGCTTGAGAGACTTTGTTCGGCCCTGTCTAAAAAGCCAGCCTGCAGGTAGGCCAGGCCCAAATCTACCTCGACGTCCGACCATTCCGGGCTTGCGTCCCGTGCCTTGCGCAGCAAGTCGATGGCTTCGTGGACCTGCCCGCGGTCCAAGTAGAGCACGCCCAGTTCCCGGTTGGCCCAGGGATCCTCCGGGTCCGCGTCCAGGGCTGCCCGGATGGCTGTTTCGGCCGCGTCGAACTCGCCCAGGTCTGCGTGGGTGGCGCCCAAGTGCAGCATGGCGTCCACCTGGTCCGGATCCTGGGCCAAGGAGGTCTGAAGCTCTCGTTTGCCCAGTTCCAGGCCGTGGCGAGTCAAAAACACGCCCAGATGGTAGTGGGTGGTGGGATCGTCGGGGGCCAAACGCAAGGCCGTGAGCAAATCCTCCAGGGCTTCCAGCATGCGTCCCTGTTCCATATAGACGCTGGCCCGGTTGATGCGCGGAAAAGGATCTTGTTCGTCCAGCTCAATGGCACGGTTGAACTCACGCAGGGCCTGGTCAAGCCAGCCCCGGTCGGCAAGCTCCATGCCCAGTTGGTTGGAGCCTTCGCTGCCACGCCGGTTGTTGGGTCCGCTTTTCATGACGGTGCAGTCTATGCATTGGACGGGTTTTGGTCAACCGTGTTGGACCGGGGAGGTTCGGGGTGGTAGGTTTTTGAAAATGGAGGGAATCATGCATAGACGACATCCTGAGTTGATTTTGGCTTTTTTGGTGCTGACTGCTCTGGCTTTCAGCGCTCAGGTGCTTGCCGAGGGCAAACGACCGAAAACCTGGGCCCAGCCTGTCGAGTTGTCAGGGGTACCCAATTTGCACAAGGTCAGCGATGTGCTTTACCGATCGGCCCAGCCCACGGATGAGGGCATGCAGCAGTTGGAGAAAAAACTGGGTCTCAAGACCGTGGTCAATCTGCGCGGCTTGCATTCGGATCGGGATGAGTTGGAGGGTACGAAGATCCAGTACGTGCATATCCGCATCCGGACTTGGCGCATGAAGGAAAAGTACGTGCTGCGTTTTTTGAAGCTCGTTTTGGATCCGTCCAAGCAACCTGTGTTGGTCCACTGCTGGCATGGGGCAGATCGCACCGGCACCATGGCGGCCTTTTACCGCATGGTGGTCCAGGGCTGGAGCAAGAAAGAAGCCCTGCGCGAGATGACCCAGGGCGGCTTTAACTATCATTCGGTCTGGACCAATCTCATCGACTTCATCGAAAAGGCGGACATCCCCGAATATCGGCGCAAGCTGGGGATCCCGGAAACCAAGAAGCCCGAGGAGCCCAAAAAATGAGCAACTATCCCCATTTGTTGGCCCCATTGGATTTGGGGCACGTCCAGCTTCGTTCTCGTGTGCTCATGGGTTCCATGCACATCGGCTTAGAGGAGGCCGAGGGCGGCATGGAGCGCATGGCGGCTTTTTACGCCGAGCGGGCGGCCGGCGGTGTGGGCCTGATCGTCACCGGCGGGGTGGCCCCCGACCATGCGGGGCAGGGCTTCCCGGGTGGCGCCATGATGGCCTCAGCCGATGATGCCGCCCAGCACAAGGTCATCTGTGACGCCGTGCATGCCGAAGGCGGTCACATCGCCCTGCAGCTGCTGCACACGGGACGATACGCATACCACGACAAGCAAGTGGCCCCATCGGCCATCAAGGCGCCTATCAATCCCTTCGTACCCAAGGAGCTTTCGCCAGAGGAAATCGAAGCCACCATCGAAGCCTTTGCCGTCTCGGCGGCCCTGGCCAAAGAGGCCGGCTACGATGGGGTGGAGATCATGGGCAGCGAGGGCTACCTCATCAATCAGTTCATCGCCACGCAGGCCAACCAGCGCGATGACGACTGGGGCGGCGAATACGCCAATCGCATGCGCCTGCCGGTCGAGATCGTCAGGCGAGTGCGCAAGCGGGTGGGGGATGACTTCATTTTGGTATATCGCTTGAGCATGTTGGACCTGGTGCCCGGCGGCTCCACTTTCGAAGAGACCCTGAAGTTGGCCAAGGCCGTCGAAGAGGCCGGCGTGAGCATCATCAATACGGGCATCGGTTGGCATGAGGCCCGCATCCCCACCATCGCCGCGGGTGTGCCGCGAGGTGCATATGCCTGGGTCACGGCCCGGATGCGGAAGCACTTGAGCGTGCCCATCGTTGCCGTCAATCGCATCAACAACCCTGAGTTGGCCGAGCAGTTGCTGGCCCGCGGGGACGCGGACATGGTGAGCATGGCTCGACCGATGCTTGCCGACCCTTTCTTTGTGCGGAAGGCGAAAGAGGGCAGGGCGGATGAGATCAACACCTGCATTGCTTGTAACCAGGCCTGTCTGGATCACATTTTCGAGCTCAAGGTTTGCTCTTGTCTGGTCAATCCCCGAGCCTGTCACGAAACCCTGTTGAAGATCGAGGCGTCGGCCACGCCCAGGCGTCTGGCCGTGGTGGGGGCCGGTCCGGCGGGGCTTGCCTGTGCCAGCACTTTGGCTGAACGAGGACATCAGGTCACGCTCTTTGACCAGGCCGAGCGCATCGGCGGGCAGCTTAATCTTGCCGTGATGATCCAGGACAAGGGCGAGTTTTTCGAAACCCTGCGCTATTTCGACAAGCGGCTGGAAAAATTGGGTGTGGAGCGCAAGCTGGGTCAAAAAATCGCCGCGGAGGAGCTCACCGACTTTGAGGCCGTGGTTGTGGCCACGGGCGTCAATCCCCGCGAGGCGGACTTCGAAGGCCACGACCGGCCCGAAGTGCTGAGCTATATCGAGGTGCTGCAAGGTGCCAAGGTGGGTTCGCGGGTGGCCATCGTGGGCACGGGCGGCATCGGTTTTGATGTGGCGCAGTTTCTAAGCTGCGAGGGGCCGGCCTGTCAGCCCGAGCAGGATCGTTTCT
>JAUVAM010000195.1 GCA_030591745.1 Deltaproteobacteria bacterium | reverse complement strand
GCGCCGTCTTGAAATCATCGGTCACCAGGATTTCCCAGGGATCGGCCGTGTCCTCCCCCAGCTTGCTTGCCGCGTTGACCTCGGCACCGAAGACATCGGTGTCGCCGATGCGCAACATGTCGCCGTAGCCCAGGCCGAGACAGAGCAGGATCTGCTCTTCTCCGCCCTTGTCCTTGTTGTAGTCCTTCAAGGCCCGCTGCATATCCAAGGCGCAATCCAAGGCTCGTGCGGGTCGCCGGAAGATGACCAGCATGCTGTCGCCTTCCATCTTCAACAAAACGCCGTCATGGCTTTCGATCACAGGCGAGAGCACGCGCAGAGATTCGAAAATCACTTGCAAAAAATGCACGATACCGAATTCCGCAACCCCGCGAGAAAAGCCGGACAAGTCGGTGAACATCACGGCCCAGCGCTCCCCGAAGAGATCCTGAATGCGAGCGTCGATGGCCACCTTGTCGGCTCCCGATTCGAGGCGTTCGCTAATGAGGCTCTCGAGCCGATCCATCGATGCATTGGTTCCAATTCTCAGCGTATAGCCCATGACGTCCTCCTTAGGGACAGGCTGACAGAATAGAGACAGCTTGAGTCCAGGTCAATACATGCGGCGACTGGAGAATTTACTCTTGCCAGATCCCCGCCCACCCGTATCTTAAAAGGGAGGACGTCGATCCCGAGCTTCATCGGAAGATGTCCCTATGGGCGGGAGATAGGGTGGCGATTGTGAGTGCCACGCGTTTGTCTACGGTGTTTTTCTTGGGCATCATGTTTTGCGGAACATCCGCTCAGACCGGATCATTCCTGCCTGAGCAAATCTTATTGCGCTCGCTAGGTTACATACGTGGAGTCCAGTCCTGGGAAAACGGGATGCAGATGGGCATTGTCTGCGATACCGAACGAAGCGCCAGCCAAGAACATGCGAAGCGAATTGCCGACAGAATAAATTCCGCCAAGCTGGTCAAACCTGTACACGCATATGTGATTTGCGTAAGCGACGCCGAGGGTCTGAAAGAAGAGATGGCGATGCAGCGCCTCAACTTGCTCTATCTCCCTCTTGAGGCAAATCGCTTGGCTCAAACCGTAGTTAAGATTGGCCATCAAGAACATATCGCCGTGTTAAGCGAGACTGCGGAATTTGCCTCAGGTGCCATGCTGGCGCTGAGGCCGCAGGGCAACAAGGCGAAACTCGTGCTTAACATGGCAGTCCTCAAAAATCTTGGCGGGCAGCTCGATCCAAGGCTTCTGCGCAGCATCGAGATCGTCGGCCATGTGGATAAAGCACCCTTGTACCAAAAGCCCAAACTGGTCAGAAGCAGGCTGTTGTCCGGTCAGGATCCGGCCTATCCTCGCATGGCTCGCCAGGCCAAACTGAGGGGCAAGGTGGCCGTGCGAATCCAAATTTCAGCCGAAGGTCGAATCGAAAGCATGCATTTCATCAAGACCAATGAAGTCTTCGAACCTGCGGTACGCCAGGCCCTGGCCGAGTGGACCTTTCGCCCCTTCCTGACAGATGGCCAGGCCGTGGCCACCTATACGATCATGGTTTTCCGATTTCAGGCCGATTAGGCCTCTTCAAACCCATACAATAATACCCAGGGGTCTTCTTTCACTCCCCCCTGCAAAGCCCCCTCCTTCATGAACCAATCTCGAAAACCATAATAAATCCAGGAACTACAATCACAGCTATCCCAACCCGAATTGGAATGAGCCTTGCAGTAACTCTACTCAGAACAGAGGAGGATTCCATGGATTCCAATAACAAAGCCTACATCATGGTAGCGGAAACCCAGGCGGATCTGCGTTGGCTGTACGAGCGCTGGCTCAAAGACTCAGGCTTCATCGTTCGCACCGTGTCCGACGGACCTTGGCTCTTGTCTCTGGTTCCACCCAGTCCACCAGACTTGATCATCATCGACATGAACCTGACAGGTATCGACGCCTTGGAAACCTGCGCTCGTCTCAAGCAAAACGAAGATTGTCGCCATATCCCGATACTGATGGTGGGCCACCAGGGCGATGCGTTGGAGAGAAGACAGGTCGAGACCAGCTGCGCCGACGGCTACATTTTGAAGCCGTTCAGCCGCACGGAGCTATGCATGCTTGTCGAACAACTGCTGCAGGTCATTCCTTCGCCCCGATACGCTACGGCGGCCATCTAAGAACAACTGACTACCTCGCCGCCTCATCCTTCTGGCGCATGGCCTCCATCAGCAAAGTCGGCAGGGATTCGTTGATGGTGCTGCCTGGTGCCACATGAATGGTCTCTATCTCCATCTCCGCGCCTTCCCAGGTCATCAACTCCATGGCGGCGCCCGCCCCGACGAATTCATCGTATTCGGCATGCACAAGTTGTCCATCCGACAGATACATGGAGCCGGCCCGACCATCGCTTGCCAGCAGCCTGAGCACCACGGTCTTTCGCTCGACACTCAGCAGTTGCAAGAAACCGGGAATGGAAACGCCCCTCAGGAACCCCGAGCGCTCTTCCTCGGCTCCCTGTCCCAATACGGATGCAATGCTGTTTTCCAGGTTCTCCATGTCCACCGGCTTATGAAGAAAACGCACCGCGCCGGTCCGCCGGGACCAAGTCTCCAATTCGGGTGTACCGTAAGCACTCATGACCATGAACTTCATCTTCGGAAACATCCTGCGACAGGTCAGCAAGAGCTGCAGCCCATCCATGCCCGGCATCCGGATATCGCTGACAACCAGGTCCGGATGGTAACGCTCGATCATCTCCAAAGCCTGTTGGGCGTCCGAGGCGGTCATCACGGCATATCCATACTGATTATCCCGCAACCAAGCTTGCATGCCTCGCCTCAAGGGTTCCTCGTCCTCGACCAGCAAGACCAGCGCTTCCACATGGGCATCACTCACGGCACACCTCTCATCCCAAATCGTAAAGAATGGGATCCCTTCTTCGGATGAATTCACGAATGACCAGTTGATCCGCTTCCGCCATATCCAGAAAACGCACACCCACCCCCGGTGCCAAATCCTTGGTGTACTGGGTATATTCTCGCACCCAGCAGACCGCCCCCCGAGTCTGGATGGTTTTGTGTTCCGGCAGGTTAAGGCTCAGTGCCAGCTCGGTGCCCAAGGGAATATCATCATAGCTGGCGATGAACAGACCACCCTCCGAGAGGTTTTCGGTCAATCCCATGAAAAAGTTATTGTCCGAATGCATGGCCACGTCCACCACAACATTGGCTCTCGGGCTGCTTCGTTGGTTGGCGAGTTCATCATCGGCCTTGGATGCCTTCGGCTCTTGTTGGGCATCGGGCTGCACCTGCGGGGCTTCAGGCAATTGGAGGACCGGCTCTGGAGGCTGTACCTGCTGGGCGGCTTGAGCCTGGCTCAATACCTCCTGCATGGCGTCCTCAATCTGGACCCGCATCAAGTCGGCCTGTTTTTTGCGCGCCAGCATTTCGGTGCGCCTGTCACCTATGCTGACTGCCTGTGCCTGCACTTGCTTCTTGCGCTGCTGCAACTCCGCCTCCGCCTTGGCCAACTGCTTGATGGCGACCTCGAGCTGAGCTGCCTCCTCGTCCAGGCCGGCCTGTCCGGTCAGGACAGCTTGCTGCTCCAGATCGACTGCGTTCAACTCAGCAAGCACCTGCATTCGCTGGGCTTCCAACTCCTGCTCTGTCTGAAGCACACTGTTTTCACCTTGCATGACACACCTCCAAGCCGGCCATCTATTCGATATTTGGCTATTCGACGATCAGATTCTTGCCGGCCGCCTCGATCCGACCCGCCTCCAGTTCCACGACGAAGGCGTCCGTCACCTGTGGGTCGAACTGGCTTGCCCTGCAGCGTAAAAATTCCTTGCGAATGTACTCAGGATCGCAGGCGTCCCGGTAGACCCGATTCGAAGTCATGGCCTCATAGGCATCCACCAGATGCACGATACGGGCAGGCAACAAGATCTCCCCACCATCCAAACCATCCGGATAGCCTGTACCGTCATAATTCTCGTGGTGGTGTCGAATGATACCGTGGATGTTTTCCGAAAACTTCATCGGCTCCACGATGGAGGCACCGATTTGTGGGTGCCGCTTGATGACCGCGTATTCCTCATCCGTCAACTTGCCGGGTTTTAAGAGGATCTGATCCGGCACCCCAATTTTGCCCAAATCATGCAAAAGGCCACCGATGCGCAGGTCTTCAAGCACCACATCCGGCAAACCCATGGCTTTGCCCAAGGCCACTGCATACAGAGCCACTTTCTCCGAGTGTCGATGCGTGTATTCATCCCGCGCGTCCACCGCGCGGGCCAAAGCGAAGGCAGCCGATGTGGCCTGCAGCTCGATCTCGCGGGCCAGAGCCTGGCTGCCGCCGGCATCGTCGCCACCGCCATCCATGAGTGCCTTGTGATTCCGCACGCCTTCTTCCACGGAACGACGCAGGACCTCCGAGTCCCAGGGCTTGGTGAGGAAGGCCTTGACCAAATTGCGATTGACCGCATCCGCCGCCACACGGATGTCGTCGCAAGCTGTCATCATGATGCCCACCACATTCGGCCAGCGCCGACGGACCAATGCCAGCAATTCCAAACCGTTCATGCCGGGCATCATGTAGTCGCTGATCATGACGGCCACGTCCTGCTGACTCAACACCGAGATGGCCTCGGATGGACTCTTGGCCACCACCACCTTGACCTGGCTACGCCGCAACTGCCTGCGTACGGCCAAAAGAATGGCCTCTTCATCATCCACGATGAGCACGATGGGATCGTCATCGACTTGTTCGAGTTTGTCTTTTTCCATGACCATCTCCCTCGCTCCTACTGATCGGTCTCTGTTACGACTAACGGAAGGCTCACTCGAAAGGTTGTGCCTTGCCCTATCTGACTGGTCACGGTGAGTTGACCACCGTGCCTCTTGACGATTTTATAGCCAATGCTCAAACCCAGGCCTGTCCCTACACCCCGAGGTTTGGTCGTGAAGAAGGGCTCAAAAATCCGACGCTGGGTGTCGGAGTCCATGCCGCAGCCGTTGTCGCCGACCTCGATGATGATTTGCTCTCCGCTCACCACCGTGCGCAACTCAACAAGGCCCTCTCGCTCGATGGCCTGGATGGCGTTGTACAGAAGGTTCAGAAATACTTGACCCAGTTGGGACGGAAAGCATCGAATCTGCGGCAGCTCTCCATAATCCCTCGACACCTTGGCCTTGTACTTAATCTGATTCCAAAGAATATTGACCGCTCCATCCAGTACCTGGTTGACGTCGGCGTATTCCCTGGACTCCATGTCATCCCGGGCGAATCCTTTCAGATCATTGACGATCTGCAACACACGTTCGATTCCGTTGTGGGTCTCCTTGATGCAGTTGGGCAGGTCCTCCAATACGAAATCCAGGCCCACTTTCTCGGCGGCCTTGTCCGCGGCGGCCAGGCGCCCCGGATCGTCTTTCGCGCCCAGGGCCTGAAGCACTTGTCGCATGTCTTGAACGTACTCTTCCAAAGAATTGAGGTTGGAGTTCACATAGGCCAAAGGGTTGTTGATCTCATGGGCCACCCCAGAGGCCAATTCGCCGATGGTCACCAACTTATCCCGACGCATGACCGCCTGCTCGATGTCGCGCTGCTGCTCCACCTCCTCCTCTCGCTCCAAGGCCCTGGCCGCCTCACCCGCCAGCAACAACCCAATGTCGACCGCATCGCGACTGAAAAGGTGGCGGTCGTTCTGGCTGCTGACGCAAAGCACGCCCAGAAGTGCGTCACGACCTCGCATGGGCACGCACAGACCCACCGCAGGGGATGCCCCAGAGCTCATGCCCGCCAATCTCGGATCGCTGTCTGAGCATTCCATGATGAGCTGAGGTTTGCTGAACTCCTGCATCCACTCAGAAAACTTCCCATCCAGGTCAACCCGCTCTTCGCTTGATGCCTGACCCATGCCATAAGCCGCGGCTCGTCGCAGAGAGCAACCATCGGGCTGCACCAGGAGCACGCTTGCGTTGTCGGCACCGGTAAAACGAATCATCTGCTGTAAGAGAATCTTGAGCAGCTCATCTGTCTCCATGCCCGAAGCGATGGCATGCTGCAACTCCACCAGGGCCGAAAGGTCGGAGCGCCCCACTTGGTCCTGAAACAATTGGCGAAACTGCATGCTGCGCCGCAAGGCAGCCTCAAGCAAATCGGGCTGCAAGGGCTTTTGAAGGAGACCGTTGGCACCTTTCCACAAGGCAGACACGCCCAGGTCCCGATCGAGACTGCCGGTCACGGCCAAAATGGGCATCTCGGGATGCCGCTCACGTACGGTGGCGATGAGATCCGGACCTGAACCTCCGGGCAAGACCAAATCCATGAGCAGGATATCGATTGAATCCTGCTCGATAAGTTCAATCAAACCTTCCGGGGTCATCGCCGTACGACAGGTGTATCCCAGTTTGCTCAGCATGGATGAGACCAGGCCGAGAAAAAACCTGTCATCATCCACCACCAGGACAGTGCCCTTTTTCTGGGGGTCCCACCCATGCCCGTCACCCTGCTGCTCGAGAAAAGCCCCACCGCCTCGGCTGCTTTCAGAGTCGGTCAGGACCACACCCTCTTCACCCTTTCGAATATGCTCGAACAAGCGACGCAGGGTATCTGAACTCCAGGGTTTGTTAACCAGAATCTGCACGGTCCCATCGCCCTGGGCATCTTGAAGGCGATCGTCAACAAAACCGCCGGTCAGAATCACCCGACCGACGGCCGGATCCTTGGAGCGAACCTGGGAAAGAAAGGCCACCCCATTGGTGCCCGGCATGTAGTAGTCCGAAATCACCGCATGAGGCCGCTCGTCATCCATGGCCTTCAAGGCCTCAGACGCCCGGCTGAAGGTGCGCACCTTGTGGTCGAGACGGGTCACTGCCCGAGCCAAGGTACGCAGCACGCTCGGTTCATCGTCCACGAGAAAAAGAACCAGAAGGCCGTCTTGGTTTGTATCCAGCATCACCGCCTCCTCTCCGGGGCAGTCGCTTTGTCGAAAAACTGGCTCGGATCCATGTCATTCTTTCGGATGATGCGCTTGAAGTTGCTTCGATCCAT
>JAUVAM010000063.1 GCA_030591745.1 Deltaproteobacteria bacterium | reverse complement strand
TGCTCAAGCCTTGTGATCTTGTCGAATACGCCAAGCTATGCTAAATATTCCGTAATTCAAGAATCGATTCCTACAACTCTGCTGCGTGTCTACAGAGTATGAGTGGAGGAAAACATGAGAAAAAGCATCCTATCCACGATGGCGTTGTTTTTGGCCTGTGTGGCCCTGACTTTCACGATTGCATGCGACAGCGGCAGCTCCGGCTCAGACCGGCCGGCGGATTGCTACGGCAAATGTGATGGACCGCCCACGGGTTATGTCAGCCCTTACGAAGCCGATCTGGACAAGGTCATGCAGATTTGGCCCGGCCCGCAGATCGATAGCATCGAGCAGGCTTACACGGTGCAAGTGGACCTGGGCGAGATCAAGTTCGGTGCCCCCACCCATCTCTTCGGGGTGCCGGTCAACATCATCCCCTACTCCAACGATGACGGCGTCACCGACGCCGAGGGCAACGCCTTCCCCATGGGGGACCAGGAAATCGCCCAGCTCTTCCCGCCTGGACAGGTGGGCTATGCCTTCAAGCACCATCGGCCCGAGTACCGCACGCTGAACGTGGCCGGCATGGAAGAAAACATGAAAGAGCATATGAAGCTGCAGGACACCCACATCGAGATCGTGGTGGGTGTCTGGCGTGACTCTCAGCATGGCGCCATCACCATCAACAACCCCCAGGGCTATGAAGACGGACTTTTCGGCACCGCGCACTACCCCATGATCTTCGTCAAGCCGGTTTTCCCCGACTATCTGAGCGGTGCCCAACTCACAAGCTTCATGGACAACATCCGCACCATGATGGTGGGCTTCAACTCCGCCTCCAACTTCCCCGGGGACTACAACGGTGGTGACCCCCTGGCGGCCAACAGCCCGGACAAGGTGCGCGAGCATGTGGACATGATGGTCCGCTCCATCGCCGGTGACCAGGTTGCCCGCGACTTCTTCATGGATCCCGCCAACGAAATCTACTGTGCCGAACTGGCCCACGTGGCCACCTCCGCCGGGATGATGATGCCCTTGAACGCGGCCACCATGGTGCCGCGCGTCGGCCAGGACACCTGGGACCTCTTCGTCGCCGAGTTGGAAAAACACAATGCCCAGGAAGCCTCTGCCTTCACCGATTTAAACGAAAACACTCGCGTAGCCTTGGTGGAACTCACCCTGGCCCCCGAGGATCTCTTGCCGGCCCCGGAATATGCCCCGGCCGACATCCAGGCCGCCGAGCGCCAAAAGCTGGCCTTCCAGCCCATGACCATGGCCGACATCGTGGCCAGCTTCATGCGCACCCATGTACCCCGCGAGCAACTCGGCGAGCAAATGGCGCCGGTGCAGGGCATGTTGCTCGAGAAAATGAAACCAGGGCTCTTGGAAGCCATGGCCATGGATCAGATCCCCGCGGAAGATCCGCGCCGCCAGGCCGTCGACGGCCTCTTCGCACAGATCGTCACCGTGGTCTCCACCCCCTATGACTACTACGCCGCCTTCCAGACCGCCCTGGCGCCGCTCATGGACCAGGCCCGCCTGATGACCGGCCCCCGGGACGACACGGGCAAAGGCCTCTTCGTGCCACCTTCTTTGCTGCACATCATCGCCCAGGGCAAGCACAATGGCGGCATGATCGGACTGCTGTACGTAGGCCACGGCCTCCACGCCTCGGCTTGCAAAAAGAAAGCCGTACCCACGGACTTGGACATTGAGCCCGTGGTCGAACCCGACGAGCCCTTCGGCTCCACCTGCGCAGCCAGCTGCGGCGGCTTCTCCCCCGACCTCGAATGCGCCTGTGACGAAGTCTGCGAAGGCTACGGCGACTGCTGCGACGATTACGCTGCAAGCTGTCTCTAAAAATTCAAAAACGCATTTAGGAGAAAAAGCATGAAAAACACAATACAGATCCTTTCATTGGTCGTGCTGCTTTCGACGCTGTCGACAGCAGCAATGGCCGCCACGCCCACCTATTTCACCAACCGGGCCGCCTTCGAGATGGCAGTGGATCCGAGGGTTGTCGACGACTACTCCAACGCGGGCTACGTAACGATCCAAGACAACGCGACGATGAGCGCCGTGTTGGGAGAGACCGATTATGTGAGCACGGGATTTTCAAATTGGAACATAATCTCAAACGGGGGATATTGTGCAGGCTGCAACGGTTCCTATCGCCTGAGTTTCCAGACCACCAGCATGGGAACCGGGGTTGGAATCTTCGGCGTGGGTTTGGACATCAGGGCCAACTCTTCATCTGTGCCCTACTTTGCCTTCATCACCTTCGGCGACGGCACCACGGCCGACATCGCCCTGCCAGTGAATACCAGCTTCTTCTCCGTCACCGCGCCTGAGCTCATCCAATCTATCCATTTCGGTCTATCCGGCGGTGGAACCACGACTTCAGGGAGTTTCTTAATCGACAACCTCACCATCGGGGCGCAAGCGCCTTGCGGGAACTCAGTGCTCGACACGGGCGAGCAATGTGACGACGGCAACTTCACAGAAGGCGACGGCTGCTCGAGTACCTGCCAAATTGAGTACTGCGGCAACGGCGTCCTCGATCCGAATGAGGTCTGTGACGACAGCAACGCAAGCCATGGCGACGGCTGCTCGGCCAGCTGCCTTTCGGATGAAAGCTGCGGCAACGGCATTTTGGACGGTCCGGTTGGAGAACAATGTGACGACGGCGACACCACCTCAGGCGACGGCTGCTCGGCCGGCTGCCAACTGGAATTCTGCGGCAACGGCGAAGTCGATCCGGATGAATTCTGCGACGACGGCAACCGGGTAGACAACGATGGTTGCTCCGCCGACTGTCAGTCCGATGAGAGCTGCGGCAACGGGATCGTGGACTCGGCCGTGGGCGAAGCCTGTGATGATGGCAACAACATCGATGGTGACGGCTGCCAGGCCGACTGCGCACTGCCTTGGTGCGGTGACGGCGTCTTGGACAGCGGCGAGATCTGCGACGACAACACCAACATCGACGGCGACGGCTGCAACGCCACTTGTACCTCCGACGAGACCTGCGGCAACGGCATCGTCGATGGGGTGATGGACGAACAATGCGATGACGGGGGCACCGAGGACGGCGACGGATGCTCAGCCGCCTGCATCCTTGAGTTCTGCGGCAACGGAGTCATCGATCCGATGGAAGTGTGTGATGATGACAACGAGAGCAGCGGCGACGGCTGCTCGGCGGACTGCCGATCCGATGAAAGCTGCGGCAATGGCCTTGTCGACGCCGCCGCGGGAGAAGCCTGCGACGACGACAACGACCTGTCCGGCGACGGCTGTAGCGCCACCTGCCAACTTGAATACTGCGGCAACGGGACCGTGGATACGGCCGAGCTTTGTGACGACGGCAACAACATCGCGGGCGACGGCTGCTCCGCCGACTGTCAATCCGACGAAAGCTGCGGCAACGGCATTTTGGACGCGGCCGTGGGCGAGGCCTGCGACGACGGCAATGACGTTGACGGCGACGGCTGCCAGGCCGATTGCGCGCTGGCCGACTGCGGTGACGGCGTCCTCGACGACGGCGAGGCCTGCGATGACGGCAACAACCTCGATGCCGACGACTGCAACGCCACTTGTACCTCGGACGAAAGCTGCGGCAACAGCATCATCGACCTGACGGTGGGTGAAGCCTGTGACGATGGCAACGACGTGGCCGGCGACGGCTGTAGCGCCACTTGCCAGCTTGAGTACTGCGGCAACGGCACCGTGGATGAGGCTGAACTCTGTGACGACGGCAACAACCTCTCCGGAGACGGATGCTCCCCGGACTGCCTGTCCGACGAAAGCTGCGGCAACGGCATTTTGGATGCGGCTGTTGGCGAGGCATGTGACGACGGCAACGACGTTGACGGCGACGGCTGCCAGGCCGATTGCGCCTTGGCCGATTGCGGTGACGGCACCCTCGACGACGACGAGACCTGCGATGACGGCAACAACCTCGATGCCGACGGCTGCAACGCCACCTGTACCTCCGACGAAAGCTGCGGCAACGGCATCCTGGATGCGGCCGCTGGCGAGGCATGTGACGACGGCAACGACCTGGCCGGCGATGGCTGTAGCGACACCTGCCAGCTTGAGTACTGCGGCAACGGCACCGTGGATGAGGCTGAACTCTGTGACGACGGCAACAACCTTTCTGGTGACGGCTGCTCACCGGATTGCCTATCAGACGAAAGCTGCGGCAACGGCATCTTGGACGCTCACATGGGCGAAGCCTGCGACGACGGCAACGAGATCGACGGCGACGGCTGTCAGGCCAATTGCGCGCTGCCCAACTGCGGTGACGGCATCCTCGACGATGGAGAAGTCTGCGACGACGGCAACAACCTCAGTGCCGATGGCTGCAACACCACCTGCACCTCCGACGAGACCTGCGGCAACGGCATCTTAGACGTGCCCACGGATGAGGCTTGCGACGACGGCGAGGACAACAACGACGAGACCGGGCCCTGCACCACCACCTGCACCATCTGGGGTCAAGAACAGACCAACCCCAGCGACGAAGGTTGTGGCTGCGCGGCCAGCGGTCAGCACAAATCCACGAGCGCCCTCCCCTTGCTGCTCTTTGGCCTTCTGCTGCTTAGACGCCGTCGCAAAGCGGCCTAGCTGAACAGACTACAGGGCCCTCGGCCCTGCTCTTACCCTCATAGAGAAATTTCCTGCTTGACATCGGCAAAAGATCCGGTATCATGGTTTGTATCGCAAACCTGTTTGCACTGGAGGTGTTGAGATGGAAAATTCCGGGAACGTCCAACAGGCCGTCAACGATTTGGCCATGATCCGTTGCGCCATCGAACGCGCCGAGGGCAAAGATTTGCCCTTGAAAGCGCGCCTCGCCGCCCTGGATGCCAACTTGCTCATCCAGGGCGTCTCGTTGTTCTTGGCGCTGCTGATCCTGGGGGCCGACCTCGCCACCGACCATTCCCTGAGTCAAAGCCTGCAACTGTCTCAGCTCAGCAAAAGCTTTGCCGTGCTAGGCATCATTCATGTCGGCATCACCCTGGCCTTCTTCGTGATGTGCCTCTACTACATCGTTTGGCGCTCGGCCCGACATGGCGAACAAGATTTCGCAAGCCATGTGACCCAGAATTTTCGTTATCTGCGCAGCCTCTCCTTTGTTGCCGATTTGATCGTCAAGTTCATCATCTTCACCTTGCTGGTTTTGGCCCAGCGGTCCGAGTGGATTCCGGCCTTGCTTGCCTTGTTTGTCGGCGACTATCTCATCCAGGGCAGGTTTTTCTCCCTGAACATTCGACTCTCGCTGTTCCTGGGTCTGGCTTGTTTCTTGGCAGCGGGCCTGCTTTATTATTCCGAGTCCACCTTGTTGGTCTGGCCCCTGCTCGTCTTCATCGTGGCCAACATGGTCTCCTTGGCCCGCCTAATTCGGAATCGGATCACGATCAATACAACCGAGGCGAGTTGAGCCGCCATGAAACCAATCGAGCTCATCACAGGCACTCACTCGCTGCTTTCAGACCGGGTGCGATTGGCCATCATGGCCACGCTGGCCGGAGTCGGAGATCCGGTGGACTTCAACACCTTGTTGACCAGCCTCAAACTGACCAAGGGCAATTTGTCTTCCCATGTACGAAAACTGGAGGAGAGCGGCTTACTCAAAGTGACCAAGAAATTTGTCGAACGCAAGCCGAAGACCACCTACCAGTGCACGAAAGCAGGGAGGCGAGAAGTCAGAAACTACCTGGAGAAGATTGAGGCCTTGCTCAGCAGCACCCAAGACCCCTCCTGAAAGCCACAGGTGATGCCATGCGAGTCAAGATGATCCTGCCAGCATTGACCGAAGCCACCAGCCCCTATTTCCGACCCATCAAATATTCCCTCTTCCCTCCCCTGGGTTTGGCCACCTTGGCTGGATATCTGAATCCCGACGACTCCATCGAGATCCAGGACGAGCACATCGAAAACCTGGACCTGACCGACACGCCGGAGCTGGTGGTCATCGAGGCCTACATCACCTCCGCAAAACGCGCCTATCAGCTTGGCGACCACTATCGATCACGCGGCGCCCATGTCTGCATCGGCGGTGTACACCCAAGCTCGCAACCGGACGAGGCTGCAAAACATGCCGACACCGTTTTTGCAGGCCCAGGGGAAGACACCTGGCCTCGTTTCCTCCGCGATTTTGCCCGAGGCATGCCGGCCCCATTCTACCAGTCCACTATACGCAGCCTTGTTGACACGCCCCCCTTGCGCCGCGATCTCCTCAAACGCAATCGGTATTTGGTTCCCAACTCCCTGGTGGTCAGCCGAGGATGTCCCCACCGATGCGACTTCTGCTACAAGGAGCCATTTTTCAAGGGAGGTCGTTCCTTTTATACCCAAAAAGTAGATGATGCTCTGGCTCAAATCGAAGCATTACCTGGCCGTCACTTGTTTTTCCTCGACGACAATCTCTTCGCCAATCCGCGTTTCGCCGCCGCCTTGTTTGAAGGCATGCGCGGCATGGGCCGACTGTGGCAAGCCGCCGGCACGGTTCAGGCAGCTCTCGACACATCTTTACTCGACAAGGCTGTCGCCTGCGGTCTTCGAAGCTTGTTTGTCGGATTTGAAAGTCTGAGCGAGGCATCCCTGCGCGAGCAGCACAAAAACCACAACCATTTTCAGCAATACCGACAGGCCATCGCCAATCTCCAAAAACGACACGTGATGATCAATGCCAGCTTCGTCTTCGGCATGGATCACGACGATCGAAGCGTCTTTGATCGCACCGTTGACTGGGCGGTCGACCACGGCCTGGAGACTGCAACCTTTCACATACTCACCCCCTACCCCGGCACTCGCTTGTATTGCCGCTTGCAGAAACAAGGCCGCATCCTGACCGACGATTGGAATCTCTACGACACCCGCCACAGCGTTTTTCAGCCGGCCCACATGAGCGTTCGCCAATTGGAGCAAGGCTACTGGCGAAGTTATCGGCGCTTCTATCGCTGGTCCAATATCTTTGCGGCCGCCGCACAAAAGCCCAATCGATTGGCTCAACTTCGCCATCTTGCCTATAGCGCCGGCTGGAAAAAGTTCGGATTTCTATGGAATCCCATCGTCAAGACCGGGATGGTCGCCCACATGCGTCCCTTACTCGAAAAAATCCTTGCCGCCACCAAAGGCCAATCCTCCAAATCCCTGTTGGTGCAACCGAAAGAACCGATGGCCGGTCAAAAACTGCTTGGAATCAAGAGTCGAAAAGCGGCCTAAATTGCTAAAAAAGAAGCCTACTCGACCTTCTCCAGATACAGATCGGATTTTCTGCTGGGTATAAATCGAGAGTTCATTTCCAACATCTTGCTGTCCGGTGTGACCGTCCCGGAATATTTGCATGACAGCGTGCCGGTGGGACCGCCGAAGTTGGGGATCTTTTTTGAGGCGGCCAGGTCTTTGATGCATTTTTTGATATCAGGCTTTGTGGGCCCAATGCGCATTTTCCTGACCCGCGTGACCGCCCCCTTGTCCCCCACAAGCATCACGATATCCCCTGAGATTTCACCTCGCAGGCCGTGGCTCTGGTAGCATTCGATGAATCCCTTGCAGGCTTCCTTTTGATAGCGCTTGATGTGATCTTTTTTGGTCTGGGCCAGGGCCTTTTTGCCGCGCGCCTTTTTGACGATGGCCTCCGAGGATTCGCCCTCTTCGAGTTGGTGGATGTAGCCCTTGTTGCTCTTTCGAACCTTGCCCAGGGAATCAACCCCACGCAAGGTGATGACCGCGTTGTCATCGGCAGACAAGGCCGTCTTGCCGTGGATCTTGCCGCCGATGATGAAGATGGTGGACTCGTCGTCGGCTTTGACGGCGTTGGGGGCCTGGATGTCCATGGCCTCAATGCTTGCATGCGAACGCCCAGAGGCCCGAAGACCTGCCGAATCGGTCACCAACTTCCCTTGGCGCATCTGTAACTCGACATCGTCTTCGATAATAATGCCATTTTTGGCCTTGATGCTCAGGTTCTCCAAAAACACAGTGGCATGCCCTTTGGCTCGAATAACCATGGATTCTGATTTGAGGCTGCCACCCTTGATGCTCAGGCGGCCCTCCCCCTGGATGGAAATGCCATGATTCAAAACCAACTCACAATCTTCGAGTTGAAGCTGACAGTTTTCGCGTATTGCGATTTTTCGGTCGACAATCTTGCAGGCCTTTGCCTTGAAGATCTGGGCTGAATCACAACGAAGATCAGAACGGCCATCCCAACTGTTCTCTATGGGCGAAATTCCAAGAAATTCGGCGGCTTCAACAGGCATGGTGCTGCTCAGGACGATCAAGGGCTGCATGCTGGCCAGGACCAACAGAATCAGGCCACCGGGCAGACCCGAGCCCCTCAAGCCCATGGCCTTATGGTGGCGTGTCGAACGGGAGGAACCACTGCTGCTCGTGATGGTGGCCGATCCCAGCCTGCCGATGATGAGTCTGACAGCGCTCCAGAGGGCGATGAAGGGCCCCGCCACGGGAACCGCCGACATGAACATGGGAAACCAAGTGTCGAACAAAATGTGTTCACCGGCAACCGAGGTCCGCTTCAAGACGGCGGCGAAAGTGAAGCCGATTCCGGCCACGGCGGCAACAGCGCCGGTGACGAAGGGGACGATCAGATCGCCTTCCTGTCCACAGGCCAGCATCAAGTAGATGGCGTAGTAGAAGCCTACGCCACTCAAGAAGGCCATACAGTAAGCAAGCGCCAGCAGGACCAGACCGGCAGGATTTGGTTTGTCGGTCATATCCTCTCCCTCAAGGGCAGGCTATCTTGATCGGTGTTCGGCCAGTAATTGTTTGACGGCGGATGCGTCGGGGCCCGAAGGGCTCAAGCGCAGGTAACTCTCGTAGGCCGTGGCGGCCAGCGTGGTCTTGCCCAGAACCGCATATAGAGAACCCATAGCCCGGTGGGGATGGGGATAGCCCAAGTCGATCTGGGTGGCCCGTTGGTATTCGACGATGGCATCTTCAAAGCGGCCGAAGAAGGCGTAACGATTGCCCAGGCCATAATGATGCTGTGCTTCCGACTTGGCCGCATAAGAAGCCGGCAGGGGCACGGAATCGGTCAAAGGTGCCTTGGTCTCCACTCTGGGGAAGACGAAAGATTCAGGGTCCTCGCCGGAGCCCAAAAAGACCCACAGCAAAGCCACCAAAACCAAACCCAAAAGCCCCAACACCGAGGCCAAAACAGCCGGATGACTCAGCTTGGAGAGATAACCAGGCAGACGAATCGCCGGAGAGGGTTTGGCCTTTTCTTCAGCAGCCTTCCGTTTGGCCGCCATCTTCTCACTGGCCTGCTTGGCCCAGGAGGGCCCGTCCTTCATGGGCTCAGGTTCCGCCGATGCCGCATCAGGTATGGGCTCTTCGATTTCGGAAATCTCGTCGTCGTCGATAACCATGATGTCGGCGTCGGAGACTTCCACTTCATCCCCGCTCAAACCGATGATGGGAGCCGGCCTCGCCCCAGGTGGCTGCCCCAGGGGAAGGGTGTGCTCGGGTTGGCCAAATTCATCTTGGGCACCCTGCCCCGCTTCCGTTTTCTGTTCGGACTCCTGGCCTTCGACGATAACGCTGGACTCACCACCCTTGATGAACGAGGGCATGGAGTCGGCGGAGAAACCGCTTTGGGCCCACTTGGCTGCCGCTTCGGCCCAATCCTGATCCGAAGCCAGGCCGGTGAACATGCTGCCCGGATCGGGCAAGGCGTTCGTGTCGCTTAGCTCGGGGGATGCGGCGTCGTCGTCCAGGCTGAGCGGCTGTTCCTCTTCACCTGCCTCAGTTTTTTCTTCATCGCCTGCAACCAATTCTTCTTCTTCGCCATCTTCCTCATCGCCCCACAAGGACTCCAGTTCTTCAGCTTCTGGTTTTTCTTCTTCGTCTTCCTGAGGCGCTTCTTCTTCGTCTTCCTGGGGCGCTTCTTCTTCGTCTTCCTGGGGCGCTTCTTCTTCGTCTTCCTGTGGCGCTTCTTCTTCGTCTTCCTGAGGCGCTACTTCTTCGTCTTCCTGAGGCGCTTCTTCTTCGTCTTCCTGAGGCGCTTCTTCTTCGTCTTCCTGAGTCGCTTCTTCTTCGTCTTCCTAAGGCGCTTCATCTTAGTCTTCCTGAGGCGGTTCTTCGTCGTCTTCCTGAGGCGCTG
>JAUVAM010000091.1 GCA_030591745.1 Deltaproteobacteria bacterium | reverse complement strand
CTCTCGTGAAGATGTTCGGCACCTGGTGGCCAACGCGGTCGAGGGCCTGGCTCATGAGCGGGTGGCGGTACTCTTCGTGGCCCAGGAACGCAAACCGATGGCCGCTCGACTGCAGGTTGAAAATTCCTTCGAGCTAACAGGGATTCGGCCTTTCGCTTTGGCGCTTGCGGCATTCTTGGCTCTGGTCGGTGTGTATATGGTTTTTCGCAAGCGGCTGGCCGGGCTTGTCGGGGAGAGGCTGCGGTCATGATGGGCATGGGATTGGCAGAGCAGGATAGGGCGTGGTTTTCCAGGATGGCCGAGCGCATGCAGATGGGAGAAGCCTGCGTGCTCAGAGGAAGGTTGTTGCCTTCCCTTTGGCGCCAAGAGCAGGTCTTGAATTTCAAACCCAACTGGCCGGAATCCGAGCAGCTCAAAACCCTGGGGAGGCTGGAGTTGGGGGCCTGGTCGAGCGGATTAAGCTGGCGTGCCAGGCGACGGCTGCGCCGGAGTCGATCCTTGCGTCACGCGGGACCTTGGTGGCGACGAGAGAAGTTAGAGCGAGGGCCGTCGGCGGTTTTGGAGTCCAGTCTGCTTGCGCCATGGCTGCAGGAGATGGATTGCCTCGAGCGGGCGGGGCTTTGCCGCTTGGTTAGGCTGCAGGCTCCTCGGGAAAAGGACAAAATCGAAGCATGGACCAGGACGGCACCAGGGTCCTACCAGCCTGCCATCAGACTGGCTTTGAGTCTGTTTGCGAGCAGCGCAGGAGAGAGAGGCGATGATCATGACGTGTCGCATTGCGGCTGAAGCGACAGAGCGTATGTCCGTTCGCGTTTTATCGCCAAGATTGGTATGGCGAGAGGTCTACCAGGCCCAGGAGGAAGCCGACCGCCTCTTGGCCGACGCAAGGGAAGAGGCGAAAGCGTTATTGCGGCGAGCCAAAACCCGGGTAAAAGCATGGCGTCAGAAGGCCCGGGCCGAAGCCGAGGCCGGATCGGCGGAGCGTCTGGCTGAGAGTCTTCGTCAGGTGGCTCGGTGGCGGTCCCAATTGGCTCAAGGGAATCAGCATCAATTGCTTGAGCTCGCGGTAGCCATGGCCGACCGCTTGCTTGGAGAGCAACTCAAACTGGAGCCCGAACGCATCGTGAGTTTATGTGGGCAGGTGATCGCCGAAAGTGGCTGCCAGGATCAACAGCTCACCATCAAGCTTTGTCCGGGGGATGTCGAAATGGCTCGGTCCTGGCTCGAGACACAAGAGGACTTCTTGATCGAAGCCGATGAATCCTTGTCCCCGGGTGACTGTATGATCACAAGCCCCTGGGGTGAGGTGGATGCGCGCCTTGTCACCCGTCTGGATTTGCTGCTCAATGGATTGCTTCTGCCGGGATGCGAGGTGCCGTCATGAAAGCGAACTTGCAAGAAGGAGTGGATTTTGGAGCTTGGATGGATCGCTTGGCCGGGCTCGGTACGTGTTTGCGTAAGGGCCGTTTGGAATCCGTGATGGGGAACACCTTGCTGGCCAGTTTGCCAGGTGCCCGGCTTGGCGAGCGGGTTCATTTTGAAGGGGATCATGGCTGGGGCGAGGTCGTGGGTTTTGACGGTGAACGGGTCCGCTTGACTCCGGCGGGGCGGGTGCAAGGTCTGCGGCCGGGTTTGGGACTGCATTGTAGCGGAGCGTCTTTTCGAGTGCCCTTCGGTGAAGACCTTCAGGGGCGCATCATTGATGCCCAGGCCCGCCCCATGGACGAGGCGGGGCCCTGGCAAGTTCAATCCATGCTTGAGTTGCACGGACTCACACCGGATCCCCTGGCTCGGCAGGCGGTGGTCCGGCCCATGCCTACCGGGGTTCGGTGTCTGGATGCCCTGGTCAGCCTGGCTGAAGGGCAACGACTGGGGCTTTTTGCCGGGCCCGGTCTGGGAAAATCGAGTTTGCTTGGGCAACTGGCCCGGGGCTGCGAAGCCGACCGATTGGTCATCGCCCTGGTGGGCGAACGGGGGCGGGAGATCGGAGATTTTCTTCGCGACGAGTTGGGCCCCGATGGCCTTGCACGAACGGTGGTGGTGGCCGCTCCGGCAGATGTGCCGGCTGCTGACAGGGCGCGTGTGGTGCCCATGGCCACGGCGATCGCAGAGGGTTTCAGGGACCGGGGCCATCGGGTGTTGCTGCTCGTTGACTCATTGACTCGCCACGCCCGTGCCTTGCGCGAGTTGGCCTTGGGTGCGGGCGAACTCATGGGCAGGGGGGGCTATCCGCCTTCGGTCTTCGAGTCTCTTGCGACTTTGGTGGAGCGGGCTGGATGCGGTTCTCAGGGCTCCATCACAGCCATATATACCGTGTTGACGGAAGGGGATCTTGAAGCAGATCCGCTGGCTGAGGAACTCAGGGGTCTCTTGGATGGGCACTGGGTCTTGAGTCGAGAGTTGGCCGCCCGCGGATGTTTTCCCGCTTTGGATCCACTGCGTTCATTGAGTCGCCTGATGGATCGGGTGATCACGCCCGAGCATGCAAAGGCGGCCGGGCGAATCAAATCCTTGTTTGGTGCTTATTGGGATCGCCGGGACTTGATCGCGGCCGGCGCTTACGAACAAGGCACTGAAGTGGAGACGGACCATGCCATGGCGATTTGGCCGCAGATTTTGGCCTTCTTCCAGCAAGCCAAGGAAACAAAGGTGAGCTGGGAGGAAAGCCTGAATGCTCTTGAATCCCTACTGGAAAGGGAGTGGGCCTGATGGAGGCCAAGAGACAAGGACGCCTGCTCCGCGTGGCTGAAATTAAACGGTCTGCAGCTCTTGCCGGCCTGCGTCAGGCTTTGGCCAGACGGCGTGCAGACCGTGAATTCTATCTGTCTGAACAAAGCAGCCAGGCTGCAAAGGATTTGGAGGTGGAGGGTTTGTTGGAGAGACGTCTGGGCAGCGGTGCGCTTGAAGTGCATCGTTGGGCTTGGGGCTGGTCTGGAGTGATTGAGGGACAAGCGAAGACCTTGAAAGTGAAGTCTCAGCAAGCACAGGCGGTCTCTGCTGAATCCGCGGAGGAAGCGCAAAAAGCCGCTCGGGGTTTTGGGCGCGCCTTGGCGCTGGAAGGGATGATCGCAAGACAGCTCAGAAGTAGTACTTGCCGCCGAGGGTGAATTGGAATCCGGTGTAGGAGTAATCGTCGTTGATATTGCCCTGCACGGAAAACTCAGAGAAGGCACCAAAAGAACCGAAGATGAGTTCGGCCCCGGCACCTGCCTGGATCCAGAATCCCGTTTCCTCATCGGCCTGGTCTGCGTCGGGGATGTAAAACGATAAGCCCATGGTCATGAAACCGTAGGGCAAGAGGGTAGAGATGGGGCCGAGATTGAAAAAGGGGTAAAAGCCGGTAACCCGGCCGCCTATGTTGAGGAGCGTATCCCGATCATCCGCCCGCTCCACTTTGACTGTGGCAAAAACCAAGTCCGGGCCCACTTTGATGTAGTCCCAGACGCGGTAATCAAACATGAAGCCGAAGCCGGCCCCGAAAGCGCCGTCTACCTCACCGCCGAATCCGGCCACATCGAATTCATATTCGCTGGCCAGGATTAGTTCGATGCGAGCCCCGACGGACATGATGGGCAGGCTTTCGGCAGGACTTGGCGAAAGGGTCGGCTCGGCGCTTTCGGTGCCCTGAGCGGGCAGGCTCCAGAGGGTCAAAGCCAAGGCGGTTAACACTGCGCAATACGCAGCAGCATAAGAGGCCCTACAAAAAAGGGCCTCTAACAGCAACTGGGTTCTTTTCTTCATGGAACCTTCATTTCTATGGGGTTCTTTGTGGCGATCATGGCTGGACATGAGAATCCTGTCAAATGTCTGACCCCAGGTGCCGTGTTCGGGATCCGGACAGGGTGCATGATGCATGAAGACACCTGCTGCCTTTCTTGGATGGGCTGATTTGTAAGTCGCTGAAAAATTGACATAAAATCTATTGAATGCAGTTGGCACGCACCTTGCTAATAGCAAGGGTCATGGCGAACACAAATCATATTTCGAGCTTGTCGGCCGGATTCTCCAGCCTGGGACCGAAAATCGCAGGTGCCAAAATTCGACCTTTTGCACATCACTTGGAGCCTGTTTTTCCTCCAAGTTGGGGGTTCTCACCCACCTTGGGGCCTGTTGTTTGTCCCCAAAAATCGACTGAGCTTTTGTCGTCTGCAGTTGGAGCTTCGCCTGTCGAGGACCTGCCTCATTCTGATCCGGGCGCTTTGATCAACTTGGATCGAGCTCTGATGCAGGCAAGCGTTGCTGGCCTATGCCTTCAATTCCAGTCCGCTGAGTTGATGGGGGTTGTAGCCGAAATTGCTCAGATCCAGGGCGTTTTGCGTTGTCGCTTCAGGGCAGATGGGGCGGTACAGCGCCAAGGTCTTGAGAGAACGCGACAGGAGGTCCTTCGGCGGCTTGAGGGACTTTCCTCAACCCCGGTGGTTTGCGAGGTGAGCTCATGATCAAAGGCACTCAGCCCTTTCCCTTTCATCGACTTCCCCGGTTGAATGCCGCTGATTTGGCCTTGGTCCAGAACGCACCGTCTGCGAGCAGCTTGGAGGTTTTGGGTCAGGTCGCGGGTGAGTTGATGAGCAACCTGGGTTTGGGCGGGGCTGAGCTCTGCATCCAGAAGGTTCGCGCCATGCACTTGGAAGAGTTGCGTGGTCGATTTCCTGGTCGCTGGCCTTTCGCCTGCTTCGCGGATCTGAAGGCAGAGCGAGCCGGCGCATTGGCTTTAGACCCGCTTCTTGTCGGTCGACTTTTGCAGGTGTCTTGTAAGGATGGCGGCAAGCCGAATTGGCAGACTGGTGGCCGCGGTGTGTTGGCCGCGATCATGGCTGCCGGTCTGGAGCGCTTGGTCTCGGGGGATGGCCGATGGCAGGGCTGGCGTTACGCCGGCCTGTTGGATTCGGCTGGGGATCTGGGCAGGACATTCGGGGATTCTGATCGACTATTGGCGAGCTGGGTGCAGGTGCGCATGGGATGGGATGAGGGCTGTGTGGTCTGGCTCGAACCTGAGAGATCCGCGATGCGGACTGTCGTTTCACGAGAGCCCGCATCGCTTCCTTCCTGGTTTCCCTTGATCGCTACGGAACGTCTGGCTGCCTGCGAGCTGAGTATGGGTGAACTGCGCGCAACGGGGCCGGGTGATGTGCTTCTGTTTGAGGAGCAGGAACCCTGTTTGTGTGTAGGCCCGGTGCGCATTTTTGGAAAACGTGATGGTCGTTTTTGGCAGGTACAGCAGATGTGCCTTGTTCAAACGGGAGGAGAAGAGATGGGACAGTTTTCACAAACGATGGATATGCAGGGCTTGGACTCCGTTGATCCGAGCAGCCTTCCCATGGGCCTGGTGATCGAAACCGGTCGTTGTCAGTTGACTGTAGCCAAAGTGGCGGGCCTCAGGTCAGGGGACGTGCTGGAACTGGGTGAGCCCTTGATGGGCGCCTTGGAAATCCGCTGTGCGGATCGGATGCTTGGCCGCGGAGAATTGGTGGATGTGGAGGGCAGGCGAGGGCTGCGTATCACCGAATGGTTGTTGACGGAGCCAGGGTCATGAGCAAGTGGTCTGAGTCCCTGCAAAAGAGGACCACCTGGCGTCGGTTCAGCCTGTTGCTGGGAGCGCTGCTTCTGGTCGCTTCATGCATGACCAAGCCTACCGCGGCCACGGATGGGGCCAATGTGTCCACTGTGTCCTGGGGGATTTTGTTGGCGGCAGGGGGGGGCGGGATCCTGTGGTGGATGCGTCGAAGGAAGTCTGGCAACAAAACGACTTCTTGTCTGGTGAGTCGCGAGACCCTCAAGTTGGGGAACAACCGGAGCGTACATCTCCTGGAGGTGGAAGGGCGCAGGCTGTTGCTGGGATGCGCGGGGGAGCGCATGCAAGTGCTGGCTCGTTGGACCGATTCCGAATCGCGTGGCTGCGAGGAAGGCGAGAGATCATGACTGATTCTCCGATGCTGCTCTTGGGTCTGGGCTTGGCGGCTGGGCTCTTGCCCTTTTTGATGGTGATGCTGACGTCCTTCGTGAAGATGGCGGTGGTCCTGGGCATCGTGCGATCGGCCCTGGGAACTCCGCAAATACCACCCAACAGCGTGGTGACGGGTTTGGCCCTGGTGCTCAGCCTGGTGGTGATGGCCCCGGTCATAGAGCAGGTAGGGCTGAAGCTGGAAGAGAACGCGCAGGTCTTCGAGTCCGGTTCAGCCAAGGAAATGTTATCAGTCGTGGGCAAGGCTGCCGAGCCGGTTCAGGCCTTCTTGATTCGACACACCCGTCCAGAACACCTGGCTGAACTGAAAGAGTGGATGGACGGGGATGTGCAGAATGATTCTTGGCGTGTCCTGGTGCCAGCTTTTGTGGTTGGGCAGTTGCACGATGCTTTCCGTATGGGCTTCGCTATTTTTCTGCCTTTTCTTCTGCTGGACATGTTGGTGGCCGGGGTCCTTCTGTCTTTGGGTATGCACATGCTGTCGCCCACCACCGTCTCTTTGCCGTTCAAGCTGTTGCTCTTCGCCATGTTGGACGGCTGGAGCCTGATCGGAACCCAACTCTTGGGTCAGTACCTTTAGGGAACATGCTCATGCAATCCGAAATGAATATGTCTTTGGAGCTTGCTCGCAGAGGACTTTGGTTGCTCCTGGTCATCGGGGCGCCCGTGGTTTTGTCCGCATTGGCCACAGGTTTGCTGGTGGGTCTGCTCCAGGCCGCGACCCAAATCCAGGAGTTTACTCTGTCCTTCGTGCCCAAGATGCTGGTCGTTCTTCTGGTTCTGGCCCTGGTGGCACCCTGGATGGGAGAGCAACTTCTTGCTTTCGCCAGCCTGGCTTTGTCGGAGGGTCTGGCACCGTGGCGCTGAGTTCCCTTACCTGGATCGGCTTGCTGGCCTGTCGCTTGTTGCCGGCCGTGCTTTTCGTGCCGGCCTTTGGAGGAGCGCGACTTCCCGTACCTGCTCGCCTCGGTTTGGCCATGTGTCTAGCCTGGGCTTTGATGCCCGTGGCTCTGTTGGCTCAGGAGGCTCCTCATGGGTGGGCTTGTTTGGCATTGATGGCAAAGGAACTGGCCGTGGGGATCGTCTTGGCCTTCGCCGCCAACTGTGCTTTCGACGCCCTGCGAATGGCGGGTGGGTGGTTGGATAACCTGGCGGGCACCCAGCGTAGCCAGGTGAGCTCCGCGGCAGGGCAGGGTCGGGGTGGCCCCTTGTCGGAACTGCACGCCCTGTTGGCTGTGCTGCTTTTTTTCGCCTTGGGCGGTCCGGAACAGGCCTTGGCGGCCCTTGCAGAGTCCTTGCGATTGTTGCCTTTGGCTGGATTTCCCGACAGTAATTTGCGGCACCTTGTCGGTGGCATGGCCATTGACTTGAGCAATGCAGCCATTCGTTGCGCCGCAGCGCTGGCTTTGCCGGCCGGCTTGGCGGTGGTCTTGACGGATGGCTTGTTGGGCTTACTTAATCGTTCGGCACCCGGCTTGCCTGTCTATTTCGTGGGATTGCCTTTGCGCATGAGCGCGGTTTTGGCTGTGGTGGCCATTGGGCTGGATCGCTTGCCCGAATTGTGGATGGGGTTGTGAGAATCGTGGGTCGGATTTAGTCGCTCAATTTATCGATGAGGTGCTGGGCCTGCTTGTAGGGAATGGTGCCTGGGCGGACAATGCGTTGCATGTCCTTGAGAATAGCCTGGGCATGCTTCTTGTCGCCTCCGGCGGCTGTGGCTTCAGCCTTTTTTAGAACATTTAGCGCCACGCGTTCGAGTTTCTTCATGCCGCCTTCGCAGTTGCGATCATTTGGGTGCAGGCGCAGGCACTCCTCCCAGAAAGTGAAAGCCTTGAAGTAATCTTTCTTGCTGAAGATCACGAATCCCTGTTTGTACAGACGGGAGGCCAGCTGCACAGCGATGTCCGTACGGTACTTGCTGGTCAGACTGGCCGGGATGATTTCCGCATCCAGTTTCAAGGCCTCAATCAGGGTTTTTCTTCCCTCGTCGTTACCTCGCATGAGCGCCACGCCGCCTTCCATTTGCTTGGTTTTCAGGCGCTTCATTTTGCCGAAAAGGTTCCTGGCTTGAGTCTTGACCGAATGATCGTGGCTTTCGCCTAGCTTGCTCAAGTTGGTCAATGCCTTGTCGATTTTTCCATCGTAGTAATCCATGATGGCGTCCGCGATGGCCTTTTTCGGATAGAGTTTCTGGATTAGCTCTTTCGGTTCCAGGGGCCCGCGTTGCCTGACGGATTCACAGTCGTACAAGTATGGGGTGAACACTCGGCGTTTGCGCCTCAGTTGCTTCTCGAATTTTTTGACCCAGGCTTCATAGACCGGCTTGTCGCAAGGGTTCAGTCGCATATACTCCTTGGCGATGGTGTGGGCCTTGACGTAGTCCTTCTTCTTGTTGGCGTCTTTGAATGACAGCTTGTAGTACCTCGACAGCTTGTCTTTTGCTTCGTCCAGGGGGCCGCGGGCTTGTTTGAAATAGGTGCTGTTGTCCGGGATGGATTTGAGGAGTACCCGGGCCTCGGCCCAGTGCTTGAGATCGTACTCCACCATTCCCTTCTTGAATTGCTTGGCATTGATCAGTTCAGCCTCGATGCGGGCGGCCAGGCTACGGCAGGGTTTGCAAAGTGGATGCACGGACAAAGACTCGGCCACTTCTTCTTTTGCGCCTTCCCAGTTCAGTTGATCCACAAGTGATTGAGCTTGTTTTAGGTGCTTTTCCGCTTGTAGCTCGATGGGCATGGTGGGGGTTGTGGGTTGCTGAATTTGAGGTGTACCTGTCGCCGGCTTGGGTTTGGGCGGCTCCAGCAATCCCAAAAAGACGACCACGACGGCTGAGATGGCAGCCAGGGTGGCGACCAGGCTCAGGATCATCAACTTGCGCTTCTTTCGTGCCAGGTGTTTGTTCAGATCAAACTGGCCGATTGCGAAGACAAACTCGATGGCACCGAAGCGCAGGGAATCTCCATGTCTCAGGCGGCCGGACTCTGTGCGTTTCTTGTTGAGGAAGGTGCCGTTGGAGCTGCGCATGTCCTGTACTTTGCAGCGGTCTCCGCTTGTCGTCAGTTT
>JAUVAM010000074.1 GCA_030591745.1 Deltaproteobacteria bacterium | reverse complement strand
CAGCCGGGGCTACCTGGTGGCCGCGCCGGATTACATCGGCCTGGACGGAAACGGCCCTGAAGATCAGCGCAACCCGCAGCCCCACGCCTACTTGGGACTGGAGCAAACCGCCCTCGCCAGCTTCGACTGTCTGCGCGCCATGCAAGGCCTGCTGACCGACGAGTTGGCCGAGTATGTCAGCGCCGAAGATCGGCTGGTGCTTTGGGGCGGGTCTCAAGGTGGTCATGCGGTCTTTGCTTGCCATCTTTTCGCCCAACACTACGCCCCGGAGTTGGACATCCGAGCCTCGGTCGCCATGGTTCCACCCACGGATTTGCAAGCCTTGGCCAAGTACGCCGTCTCCTCGCCCAACCCGGCCACCATCGCCCTGACCGCGGTCATGGCCTCGCTGCATAACTGGTATGAGGGCACTGAAGCATTAAGCAGCGTGTTCACGGAAACAATCGCTGGCAACCTGGAGCAAGCTCTCTTCGTGGGATGCGACGCGGAAGATGTCTTCGATGGCCTGGAAGAAGTCAATCAAATCTATCTACAGAACTTCATCGAAGGCGCGGATTCCAAGCAGTGGGGAAGCCTGGAACCCTGGACCTGCTACCTGGAAAAAAACTCGGTCCTGGGCTCGGGGATGATGCCCGCCACCCACGTGCCCACCTTGTTCGTGGTCTCCGAACTGGACGAACTGGTCTACGCCCCGAGCCAACGAACCGAATTCGAATTGCTTTGCGCGGCGGGCTATCAGCTGGACTATCTGGAATGCCTTGGCGCGAGCCACGCCCATGGGGCCGTTTTCTCTTTGCCCGAACAATTCGACTGGGTGGCGGAACGCCTGGCCGGCCAGCCCATTCCTGATAGCGATCTCTGCGTCATCAAACAGGCCCGGTACTGCTCCGCTGACCCGGATGCACCATGAAAAAGCAGTCGGATCTTTTTGGCGCGGCGGCCCGTCGTGACCTGCGCCACGCCCCCCTGGCCGAGCGCATGCGTCCGCGGGACTTGGATGAATTCGTCGGCCAGGAGAAAATCCTGGGACCGGACCGTCTGCTGCGTCGGGCCATCGAGGACGATCGTTTGCCGTCCATGCTGCTCTGGGGGCCGCCGGGTTGCGGCAAAACGGCTCTGGCCTCGGTCATCGCCCAGCGTACCGGTGCCTTTTTCGAACCCTTCTCCGCCGTGATGGGCGGGGTCAAGGAACTGCGCGAAATTTTCGCCGAGGCGGCCCGCCAACGGGATCAGCAGAGCCGACGCACCGTGCTCTTCGTCGACGAAATCCACCGCCTGAACAAAGCCCAGCAGGACGTGTTGCTGCCGCATGTGGAACGAGGCACGGTCATCCTCATCGGCGCCACCACGGAGAATCCATCATTCGAGGTAAACGCGGCCCTGTTGTCCCGCTGCCGCGTCTTTGTCCTGGAGCCCTTAGGGGATGAGCACATCGGCCAACTCGTGGAACGAGCCCTCGTCGATGAAAAACGAGGCTTGGGCAAACGCGGACTCAAGCTCTCCGATGACGCTCGGGACATGGTCATCCAGGCCGCTCATGGCGATGCCCGTCGGGCCCTGAACACGCTTGAGTCGGCGGCCGAGTATCTGGACCCCAAGGCAAGCACCCTCGATCGCCAATCGATCGAGGAAGCGGCACAGCACAAGACGCTGCTCTATGATCGAGCTGGGGATGAGCACTACAACATCATTTCGGCCTTCATCAAAAGCCTGCGAGGCTCGGATCCGGATGCGGCGGTCTACTGGATGAACCGCATGCTGGAGGCGGGCGAGGATCCGCGCTTCATCCTCAGGCGCATGATCATCTTCGCATCCGAAGACGTGGGCAACGCAGACCCCCAGGCGCTGCAATTGGCCACGGCCACCCTTGCCGCCCATGAATTCGTGGGCCTGCCCGAATCGGGCCTCTGTCTTTCCCAACTGGCCTGCTACTTGGCCTCGGCCCCCAAAAGCAATTCGGCCCTTTTGGCTTACGCCCGGTCTCGCAAGGATGTACGGGAACAAGGCGCATTGCCCGTGCCCAAGCATCTGCTGAACGCCCCCACCGCATTGATGCGCAAGCTGGGATACGGCGAGGCATATCGCTATCCCCACGACTTCGAGGGCCACTTCGTGGTGGAGAACTACCTGCCGGAGAAGCTTCAAGGCCGCAGCTACTACGAGCCCAGTGAACAAGGGGCTGAGCTTGCGATACGCGAGCGACTGGAGAAAATCCGCGCCCACATCGACAAGGAAGATCCGGAGGAGGAGGTATGAAGCGCCTCGTCATCGCCACCTTGTTGTTGACCTGGGTCTGGTCGGCGGAAGCCGGCAAGAACTTTGGCCCCTGGTCCGCTGATCCCCGACACCCCACCATGCAATCATCCGGATCGAACCGGGCACCTGAAAACAAAATCGCGAGCAGCTCACCCTTCAGCCTGGCCTTCGCTTTTTGGTCTCGACTCTTAACCCGGGTAGACGGCCCGCGCTGCGCGCACCAGCCAACTTGCTCGGCCTATGCCCACCAGGCCATGGCCCGCCACGGACTGCCCCTGGGGGCCTGGCTTGCCCTGAATCGCCTGATGCGAGGAGCGCATTCCTCCGTCTTGCGCAGGTTGCCTACCATACGAACCGCCCACGGCATCTTCTATCTGGATCCTCTATAAAAAATTCATGCGTCTTCTGGCTTATAGAAGTATGCAGTGCTCTGGTAGAGGCAAATCTGATCGCAGCCTTCCCGGCTGGCCAAACCCTGGGCTTCGATCGCCCGATCCATCAACTGTTTTGCCGTGCGCACCTGCGGATTGGGATAAAAACTCACGCCCATGCTCACCCTCGCCACATCCCGAGGCCGTCCTTCGGACAAGGGCACCTCGGACACCAGCCGCCATAGACGACCGGCCACGGCCACCGAGCCTGCAAAATGAGTCCGAGGCAGGAGCACGACGAAACGATCCTCGGTTTGCCGGACCGCCACGTCAAACTCACGGACGCCACGCTGGATAGCATGGGCCAGTCGCCGCAGGGCCTCTGCCGTCTCTTCCGGCAGCATCCCCTCTGTCTCTTCTAAGCGCAGGGCAATACAGGAGAGGGGTTCGTGGTAGCGCTCGGCCCGACGAAATTCATCCGCCAAACGCTGCTTGAGATAAATCGCGTTGTATAGACCGGTCTTCTCGTCCACCAGGCCAGTGTCTCGTTGGTGTTTGCGATCCTCTTCCATCTGCTCGTGCAGACGCTTGATGCGCAACAAGGCCTCGATTCGGGCCAGGATCTCCTTGGGCTCGGCCGGCTTGGTCAGGTAGTCATCTGCGCCCAATTTCAGGCCCTGGAGCTTGCTGTCCATGTCGCCGCGGGCCGTCAACATGATGACCGGCATGAAGGCATCCCGCTCAGACTTCAAGATACGCAGGACCTGCATGCCATCGTAACCAGGCATAATCAGATCCAAGAGCACCAAATCCGGTTTTTCTTCGGTGACGACCCGCAAGGCTTCCCGACCGTCGGCTGCCTGAAGAACCCGATAACCAGCATCTCGCAACTGGCCTTCAAGCTTCTGGCGAACCACAGCCTCGTCGTCCACGACCAAAATGCATGCCATTCCAGAGGAATCCACCAGCACTCCAATTTCAGAATTTTTAGACTATGCCACAGGCCACCAAGCGTAGCAACAAGGCCCAACTGACCCAGATCCCCCAGCTGCACCTGTACTGCTTCGCCTGATGCCAGTCGTAAATCTCTACAGCACGAATCGCCCTAAACTGCGCCCCGGACAGTATCTGGACTTTTTCAACGACAAGCGCCCTCATTCGGCGCTAGGCTAGCAGACAAGACACCAGCAAGCCTCTACGAAGGGCTTATCAGAGGACTGCGTGAACATGCTTTTCACAGGAACCAACCCATGAAAATCGTACGAATCGTATTGGCCGTCCTGGTCACCCTGACCTTCGCCGCAACCGCACTGGCCGGAGACGCCCCGGCTAACAAGAAGACTTTCCAACAGGAAATCAGCTTCCAAATCGAGTTGATGAAGAAAGGCGACGTGGAGAAACTAAAAGTCCGTTTCACCGAGCGCCAGCGGAACAAGATCACCAAGAAGATGATCGAAAAAGCAGTCAAGGAAGTCGGCAACCACTCGATCGACGAGTTGGTCCACAAAGTGGAGCCCGGCAAGTACAAGGGCCAGCTAACCGCCAAGATCAAGATGAAGAACGGCCGCTCCCTGACCACCTTCGTGCTGGTGGACGGCGAGTGGCAGGCCGATACGCTCTGGTTCAAGTAGCTATCCGGTCCGCCGGCCCCTCCCGGCCCCCTGCCGTGGTGGCAACAAGGCCCAACTTGGTGTCATTTGCTCCCAAAAAATCGTGACCTTCCAGTCCTTTCGCTGAGGATCCACAAGCCAAGTTGATTAGCCAAGACTTCCATGACAAGCTCTTTCGCCAACAAGGAGGCAGAAACATGTGGCAAGACATCAGCATGACCCTGGATCAATCCTTCTGGGGCAACACCATCTGGCAATACATCTTTTTCGCTCTGATCATCGTGGCGATGCTCATCGTGCGGACCATCGTGCGTTACACCATCGACGTATGGCTGCTTAAGCTGACCGAAAAAACCTCATGGGAAGCCGACGACAAGATACTGGCTGCTTTTCGTAAGCCGGCATTTTTCCTGGTTTTCATCGCAGGCGTTTACGCGGCGTTGAGCGTTCTGACCCTGCCCACCGAACCCATTGACTTGCCGCGTTTTCTTTACGCCTTGTTCACCAGCCTGCTTATTTTCGACTGCGCCTGGGTGCTGTACTCAGGCACCGAAATTTTGACCTTTTATATGGAGCGATTCACCGACAAAACCGAGTCCAAGCTGGACGACCAGTTGGTGCCCATCGTCCGCCGGACCCTCCGGATTCTAATCATGATCATGGCCCTGGTCATGATCATCCAAAACCTGGGCTACTCGGTCAGCTCACTGCTCGCCGGTCTGGGTCTTGGTGGCTTGGCCTTCGCCCTGGCCGCGAAGGACTCCCTGGCCAACATGTTCGGCTCGGTGACCATTTTCACGGACCGGCCTTTCCAGGTAGGTGACTGGGTGGCCTTAGGCGGCGTGGAAGGCGGCATCGAGGATGTCGGCTTTCGCTCCACGCGGATCAGGACAGTCGGCAAAACCCTGATCACCATCCCAAACAGCATCATCGCCAACGAAACCATCGAAAACTTCAGCGTTCGCACCAACCGGCATGTATCCATGACGATCGGCGTGACCTACGACGCCACGCCGGAGCAACTGGAGCAAGCGGTCGCGGCCATTCGCAAAATCCTGGCCGAGAACAAAGACGTGGCCGAAGCAGGGCAACTGGTCTACTTCACCGAATTCGGGGCATCAAGCCTGGACATCTTCATCAACTACTATTCGGTGACAACAGACAGGGTCGAATGGCTGAAGCTGAAACAAGAGATCAACCTGGCCCTCATGCGCAAGATTGCTGAGCTGGGCATGGACTTCGCTTTCCCCAGTCAGACCCTCTATCTGCAAAAAGACGCCGGAGCATAAAGGCATGCTGCTCGTCATCGACGTGGGCAACACCCAGACGGTGCTTGGCGTTTACGATGGCGATCATTTGTGCCACCACTGGCGTATTGGCACCGTCACCCATCGCAGTTCCGACGAATATGGTGTCTTGCTGCAGCAGCTTCTGGTCAGCGCGGGTCTGAGCTGGTCCGAGGTGGAAGCCGCAATCTTGTCCTGCGTCGTGCCGCCCCTTGAGTGGGTCATCGTCCATATGCTCGAAGACTACGCCAAGGTCCACCCGTTGGTGGTGGGCCCCGGCATCAAAACCGGACTGCGCATTGAGTACGAAAATCCCCATGAGGTGGGTGCCGACCGCATCGTTAACGCGGTGGCCGCCATCGACAGCCACCCTGGCCCCCTCATCGTGGTGGATTTCGGCACGGCCACCACCTTCGACGCCATTGGCGCCAACAATGCCTACCTGGGCGGTGCCATCACCCCAGGCATCAACATATCGTTAGAGGCCTTGTTTCGCCAGGCCTCCAAGTTGCCCCGTGTGCCTTTCAAGCAACCGGACACGGTCATCGGCCGCACCACGGTGGGTGCCATCCAGGCCGGAATTTACTACGGTTACGTGGGGCTTGTGGACAACATCATCGATCAGATGAAAAATGAGCTGGGAAAGCAATCGCGGGTGCTTGCCACCGGTGGCCTGGGCAAGCTAATCGCCAAGGCATCCAAACATGTCGGAGAAGTGGACAACCTGCTGACTCTGCGCGGTCTTCGCATTATATACGAACGCAATCAGTAGCTTTTAGCCCCTATCCTGGGTCTTGACAGGCGTAACTCACCGAACTAAGGTTGCATCCTTTGAGAGCTAATTTCACTCCTTGGAGGGCAGGATGAAGAAATACGAATCGAAAGAAATTCGCAACGTCGCGCTGGTGGGTCACAAGGGCTGTGGCAAGACATCTTTGGGCGAGGCCCTCCTGTTTGACGGCAAAACCACCACCCGCTTGGGCAGTGTGGATAGCAAAACCTCCAGCCTGGACTTCGAGCAAGAAGAGATGGATCGCAGCATGACCATCGCGACCTCCCTGGGCGTGATCGAATGGAACAAGAAAAAAATCAATTTCTTAGACACCCCAGGGGACGGCAACTTTATCTACGACACCCGTCTGGCCATGAGCGCCGTAGACGCCGCGGTGACCGTGATCAGCGCACCGGATGGTGTGGAAGTGCAAACCGTCCGGGTTTGGGAAAGAGCCGAAGAGCTGAACCTGCCCCGCGTGATCTTCATCAACAAGATGGATCGTGAACGGGCCGACTCAGCCAAAACGCTGGCGGCCGCCAAAGAAGACCTCTCAGGCGATGTGGTGGCCGTGCAGGTACCCATGGGCCAGGAAGCCTCCTTTGAGGGCGTCATCGACGTCATCAGCGGCAAGGCCTATAAATTCGAAAAAGACGGCTCTGGCAAATTCGAAGTCGTGGATGTGCCTGCCGACCTGAAGGACGAAGTGGAAGCCGCCAAAGAGACCTTGGTTGAGAAAATTGCAGAGAGCAGCGACGAGCTCTTGGAAAAATTCTTTGCCGGTGAACTCAGCGACGAAGAAATCGCCGAAGGCTTTGCCAACGGAGTCAAATCGGGCAGCCTTTTCCCTGTTTTCTACGGCTCGGGCTCTCACAACATCGGCGTCCAGCAATTGATGGACTTCATTACTGACAGCTTGCCCGCACCCTCCGAACGGCCGCCCATCAAGGCCATGAAGGACGAAGAAGAAGTGGAAGTAGCGCCCACACCTGATGGCGATCCCCTGGCCCTGGTTTTCAAGACCATGGACGCCCAGGGCGGCACCATGTCCATCTTCCGCGTCTTCTCCGGCACCATCAATTCCGATGGTCAAATCTTCAACACGAACACAAACAATGAAGAGCGAGTCGGCTCTCTGTTGAGCGTGGTGGGTAAAAAGACCGAGCAGGTCAGCGCGGCACCGGCCGGTGACATCGCGGGTGTGCTCAAATTGAAAAACACGGCCACCTGCCACACCTTGAGCAGCAAGAAAAATCCCCTGTCCCTGCCCGTCATCGTGCCTGCCGAGCCGGTTATTTCGTACGCCATCAAAGCCAAAAGCAAAGGCGATGAAGACAAGCTGGGCACCAGCTTGAACCGCATGCTGGTCGAAGACCCCACGCTGCAGGTCAGCCGCCACCAGGACACGCAGGACTTCTTGCTTTCGGGTGCGGGCGCGCCACATATCGACATCACGGTGGCCCGCATGAAACGTCGCTTCGGTGTGGAGGTCACATTGGAAGTGCCGCGCGTGCCCTACAGAGAGACCATCACGAAGACCTCCCAGGCCCAAGGACGCCACAAGCGTCAGACCGGCGGTCGCGGGCAGTTTGGTGACGTTTGGCTTGAGTTGGCGCCCCAGCCCCGCGGTGAAGGCTATGAATTCGAAGTCCGCATCAAGGGTGGCTCGGTGCCTTCCAGCTTCTTCCCCGCCGTGGACAAAGGAATACAAGAAACCTTGGGAAAAGGTAACATCGCCGGCTTTCCGGTGGTGGACGTAAAAGTAGCATTATACGACGGCTCATACCACGACGTGGATTCGTCGGAGATGGCCTTCAAGCGTGCCGCCTCCATCGGCTTCAGAGCGGCCATGGAAAAAGCCAGACCCATCCTCTTGGAACCCGTCTACGACATGGAGATCATCGTGCCCGAATCCAACATGGGCGACATCATGGGCGATCTGAACAGCCGTCGCGGACGCGTCATGGGCATGGACACCAAGAACAAGCGATCCACCATCAAGGCCCAGGTGCCTTTGGCTGAAATCCTGATGTACTCCCCGGACATGGACAGCCGCACGGGTGGCCAGGGCGCTTTCACCATGAAGTTGTCCCATTACCAAGAATGCCCGCAGCAAGTGAAAGAAAAGGTAATCGCGAAGTATAAGACCTCGGCCGAAGACGAAGACGAATAACCACAAGTAGAGCGCAACCCATGGCAAGCCCCATCCCCCCATCGGCGGTAAGCGAAAATCTGAGAAAGCATCTCGATCCCAAGGCCCCTGTCCCCTTGCGTCTGATGGCCGCCAAGGGCATGGTGCCCATGGGCCCCAAGGACATGGTCACCATGCTCACGTCCTTGTCCTTCGACGACGACGACAAGGTCGAGTCGGCCGCCATCGACAGCTTAATGGAGTTGCCGAGTCGCATCCTGGACGGCGCTCTTCAAGAGCGCCTCCACCCCCTGGTGTTGGACCACATGGCCCGCACCCTGGGCGAAGAAAAGCATCTCGAACGCATCATGCTGAACCAGCAGACACCCGATGAGACCTTCGCCTACCTTGCGGATCAAATCGAGGGACGCCTGCTGGGCATCCTGCTTGAAAATCAGGTCCGTCTGCTCCGGCATAAACAGATCGTCTCCAAGGTCATTGAAAACCCCAGCATGAGCAATGCCCAGGTCGAGCGACTGATGGACTTTGCCGTGCGAACAGGCATGGAGTTCGAAGACCTGGATGCCTTCGAGGCCGCAAAAATTCGCATCAAGGGTGCGCCCAAGGATCTTGAAGTCGAGAAACAGATCCGCGAAGTGGTGGAAGCATCCCTGCCCGAAGACTTGCTCAAACCCGATACGGATGAAGTACCTGGAGATGAAGAACAAGAAGAGAAAAAGAAAAAAACCCTGCTGCAAATACTGCACGACATGACCATCGCCCAAAAAGTGGCCCTGGCACAAAAGGGCAACAAGACGGTGCGCATGCAACTCATCAAAGAGCGCAACAAGCTGGTTTGCACGGCAGCCATCAAGAACCCGGGCGTCAATGAGGCCGAAGCCGCGACCATCGCCAACAACCGATCGGTCAGCGACGACGTGATCCGCATCATCTGCAACAATCGAGAATGGACCCGCTCTTACCAGGTCAAGGTCGCGCTGGTGAACAACCCCAAAACCCCGATACCCACGGCCAT
>JAUVAM010000487.1 GCA_030591745.1 Deltaproteobacteria bacterium | reverse complement strand
GGAACCGAGTCTTGTGACTGGGCCGACATGTTGCTGCGCATGTACCTGCGCTTCGCGGAGCGTCGGGGCTGGAGCACCTCGGTGACCGAGTACCAACCCGGAGACGAGGCGGGCATCAAGTCGGCCACGGTTGAAGTGACTGGAACCAATGCTTTTGGTTACCTGCGAGCCGAAGTGGGCATCCATCGCCTGGTGCGTATTTCCCCATTCGATACGGCCAAACGCCGACATACTTCTTTTGCCAGCGTATTCGTTTTTCCTGAAGTCGAGGACGACATCGAAATCGAAGTACGTGACGAGGACTTGCGCATCGACACCTACCGGGCCTCCGGGGCAGGTGGTCAGCACGTGAACAAGACCGATTCGGCCGTGCGCCTGACCCACTTCCCCTCGGGCATCGTGGTGGCCTGCCAGAACGAGCGCAGCCAGCATCGCAACAAGGCCACGGCCATGAAACTCTTGAAGGCCAGGCTCTATGAACTGGAGATGGAGAAGCGTCAGGCCGAAGAGGATGTACTGCACGCACAAAAGAAAGAGATCGCCTGGGGCTCACAGATTCGTTCCTACGTCCTGCAGCCCTACCGCATGGCCAAGGACCACCGCACCCGCCTCGATGTCGGTGATGTGGATCGGGTGCTCGATGGTGACCTGGACGCTTTCATCGAAGCCTACCTGATCCAGGCCGGCGCCGAGAAACCCGCTTGATTTCGAGGAGCGTCTGAGCCATGGGTGGTCGCGTTTTGCGCTCAACCAGAAACTGCCTCTTAAGCTTGATGGCCAGTGCCGCAAGCTTGGGCTTGGGTCTGGGGATTCAACGCTGGCTTTGGCCGGAACTCGGCCGGGGCGATTCATTGGAATTTGCTTTGTTGGCTCTGGTCGGCCTGATGCTGGGTGCGGGGCTGGCTCGATCGCTTGGCCGTTTTCCCGGCCTGGAGGGTTTGTTGGCCAGCGCGCTGGTGCCCTTGGGCATGTGGTGGCGCGATGGCTTCCAACTCGGGCTGGGCAACGTGGTGGATTTGGGCCTTGCCTTTGAGGCTCATTTTGCGGCTTTGACCCTCGGCGCGTTGCTGGTCTTCATGGCTCGAGGGGGGGGCTTGGCCTGGCCGGTTCGCCTGGGCCTGCGTTACCTGCGATTCAAGATGATCACCGCCATTTCGGTGGTCGGTGTGGCCATCGGCGTTGCGGCTTTGATGGTGGTGCTGAGCGTCATGAGCGGTTTCGAGGGCGAACTGAGGGACAAGATCGTCGGAGCCCACGCGCATGCCTTGCTGCAAAAACGTGGCATGGACTTCGAAGAACACCCCATGTTGATGGCCAAGTTGAATCGGGTGCCCGGGGTGGTGGCGGCCACACCCTTCATTTACCAGGAGGTGATGGTGACCTCGGGCAAGGAGCTGGCCGGGGTGTTCATTCGGGGCGTCGATCCGGCCACTGCCCAGGCGGTGACACCGCTCGATATCGAGCAGGGCAAGATGAGCGATTTGCGAACATCGGAGGCCGGGCCGGGGCTCTTTTTGGGGCGTGAGTTGGCCAAGGTTTTGAAGGTCAAGTTGGGCGACACAGTACAGGTGATTTCGCCTTTGAGCGAGGAAATGGGCCCAAGTGGGCCGGTGCCGCGTCGACAGGCTTTCCGGGTGGCCGGCGTCTTTCATACCGGCATGTACGAGTATGATGCCAGGTCGGTGGTGGTGAGTCTGTCCGAGGCGCAGCGGTTTTTTGGTTTGGGCCAGGCGGTCACCGGCATCGCCATGCGCTTTGATGAGCTGGATAAGGCCGGCCAGCGGTCCAAAGAGGTCCTGACGGCCTTGGACGGCTATCCCTATTTTGTTCGGACCTGGTACCAGCTCAACCGCAATCTCTTCTCCGCCCTGAAATTACAAAAAGTGGGCATGTTCGTGGTGCTCATCATCATCATTTTGGTCTCGGCCTTTGGCATCGTCTCCACGCTCGTCATGTTGGTGTGGGAGAAAATCAAAGAGATTGCCATCTTGAAGTCCATGGGGGCTACAGCAGACGGCGTGATGAAGATTTTCATGGCCGAGGGCTTGGCCATCGGCATTTTGGGGACCGCCCTGGGGCTTGGTATGGGTTGGCTTGCCTGCACGTGGGTGGCTTGGCATGGGATCCAGCTGGATCCCGAGGTCTATTATATCGAGCGAATGCCGGTGGATATGGACCCCCTGCAGTTCCTGCTTATCGCGGGTGTGGCCCTGCACATCAGTTTTTTGGCCACCCTCTACCCATCAAGTCGGGCCTCCCGGCTCACTCCGGTAGACGGCTTGCGCTACGATTAGCGTTTATTGAGTCTTTTCCGGGAATGGGAAGAGGGCTTGGTCTGTTGTAAATCCATCGATTATCAGGCTTTTTGCTTGACCGGGCCCGGGTAAATGGGCTAAGGTGCCTTGTTTTGAGAGGCCAAAAAGCTTCAACTTTACGAGAGGTTACCTGAATAGCATGGACGAGCAGACTCAACAGAGAAGCAACAAGCGCCAGGCCCTTCGGGATCTGGGTGTCGATCCCTACGCCAACGACTTTCAGCCCGATTGCCACGCAGAAGATCTGCATCAGCGTTACGCTTCGGTCGAAAAAGAGGCTCTCGAAGAGGTCGAGGATGTGTATCGGGTGGCCGGCCGGATCATGGCCCTTCGTTCCTTCGGCAAGGCCGCCTTTTTGAAGTTGGCTGACCGCAGCGGACATATCCAGATTTTTGTTCAGAAAAACCAGCTGGGCGAGGCCTCCTTTGAGCTGTTCAAGAAGTTCGTTGAGGTAGGCGATATCGTGGGGGTCGTGGGTCGGCCCATGCGCACCAAGACGGGTGAATTGTCCATCTTGGCGGCGGAGCTCAAGCTTTTGACCAAGAGCATCATGCCCTTGCCGGAAAAATGGCATGGACTGAAGGACGTAGAGATTCGCTACCGGCGCCGCTATCTGGACCTGGTGGTCAACCCGGAGGTCCGTGAGACTTTTGAGCTCAGGGCCCGCGTCATCCGTTTCGTCAGGGAATTTTTGGAGAAACGGGCATACATCGAGGTGGAAACCCCCATGATGAACCCCCTGGCCGGCGGTGCTACGGCCAGGCCCTTCGTCACCCACCACAACACGATGGACATGGAGTTGTTCATGCGTGTGGCGCCTGAGTTGTTCTTAAAGCGCCTGTTGGTCGGGGGCTTGGAACGCGTGTACGAATTGAACCGTTGTTTCCGCAATGAGGGCATCTCCACCCAGCACAACCCCGAGTTCACCATGCTCGAGTTCTATCAGGCCTTTGCGACCTACGAGGACCTGATGGATTTGACCGAGCAGATGTTGTCGGCCTTGGCTCTGGAGATCAAGGGAAGTCAGGAATTGACCTACCAGGAGCAATCGATCTCTATGGCCGCTCCTTTCGTCCGGCTCAGAGTGCACGAGGCCGTGGCCAAGGCCTTCGAGGTATCCGAAGCGGATTTGGATGACATGGCCACTTTGAAGCGTTTGGCTGCTGGCATCGGCCTGGAAATACCCGGAGACTGGGGAACGGGCAAATGCCTGATGGCGCTCTTCGAAGAAAAGGTGGAGTCGACCTTGATCCAGCCCACCTTTGTCTGCGATTTCCCCTTGGAAGTCTCTCCTTTGTCGCGCAAGAAAATGGGCCGACCGGATTTGGTGGACCGCTTCGAGTTGTACATCGCCGGTCGCGAGATGGCCAATGCCTTCAGCGAGTTGAACGATCCGGATGATCAACGAGAGCGCTTCACGGCTCAGATGCAGGCCAAGGCCGCCGGTGATGCCGAGGCCATGCCCTTCGACGAAGATTACGTCGAAGCCCTGGAATTGGGCATGCCGCCCGCGGCCGGTGAAGGCATCGGCATCGATAGGTTGATCATGCTCTTGGCCGACGCCCCGTCCATCCGGGATGTCATTCTCTTCCCCTTGCTTCGGCCTGAAAACTAGGCCTGGAGGAGTCCTTGGAGAAGCGGCGCACCTGGAGGTCCTACCTGCTGGTCAGCACGGTGGGCATGGGTCTGTCTT
>JAUVAM010000465.1 GCA_030591745.1 Deltaproteobacteria bacterium | reverse complement strand
CGGGTTTCGGTGTCGAGGAACTGGTCGGCCAAAGCCATCCAGACCTCGGGGCGATAGGAATCTGTCTTGGAAGTGTTCATAACCCTGGCCTGCGGCTCATAGATTGGTTATACAACCAAACTATGGGAAGACCGAGTGTACGAGAGGCGCGACGCGCCAAGATCGTGAGCGCTTTCGCCAGGGTGCTCGCCGACCACGGTTATGCCGGGGCCACCATCGTCGCCGTGGCGGATGAAGCGGGCGTAGCCCCTGGGCTGATCCACCACCATTTCGACGACAAGCAGGATCTGCTCACCGCCCTGCTTGAACTCTTGCTTCGAAAGTTCCGCGGCAGGGTGCGACAACAGGAACCCTCGGGTGATTTGCTGGAGGCCTATATCGACGGCACCCTCAGCCTGGATGCAAACGCCGACACGACGGCTGCGCGTTGCTGGGTGGGTGTTTTTGCAGAGGCTGTACGCAATCCAGACCTTTTTAGAAAAATCCGAAAACTTGTCGACGACGAGATCTCGGCAATTCAGAAACGCTCGGCAAACAGACTGTCTGCGCAGGACGCAGGCGCCGTGCTTGCATTTGTGGTGGGTTCGTTGGTGCTCGGTGCCTTCGCACCGAAAAAGACCGCCGGTTTTGCGGCACCAAGCTTGCGACGGCTTGTGGCTGCGCTTATGTCCGGGGGATGATGCCGTTGACTTTTTGGGCCTATCGGGGCTACACAAAGCTTGATGGAGGCTGCATGAGCGAACGCCCCTTTGATTCCGAAGCCTTGCGCGTCAACCTGAGTCGTACCCAGGTCAAGGACGCCAACTTGCCTGAAGAGCATGCTTGGCTTTTGGAAAGCAGCGCCGATCGGTTCGGCATCCACAAGCGCTTGAGCGGTTTTTTTGCCGAGCTGCATCATCCTTATGCCAATGCCGAAGTGCTGGTGCGAGATTTCAGAAAAATTGTATTGGAGGATTTTTGGTTTTTTGAGGGCCTGGATTCCTCCAAAGATGTCTTCGATATTCTGGTCGCTGTTTTTGTGAGCCTCTTAGGCATGGAGTTGGTCGAAGACGATCGGGAGCGGTGTAGCCAGACCTTGGTGGAGTTTCTGGCCTTGCTTGCGGCTGAACCGGAAGGAAGCCCGGGTCGGACCAGGGCCATCACGGCCAGTTTGGACCTGCTTGAGCAGGTTCTGGATTCGGATGAACTGCTTTGCGCCAGAGCCTCCAGTTTTCTAAAGAGCCATGCAGGGGTTCTGCCGGATTGGTCCCCGACGGCCGTGCGCATGAAAATTCTTTTGGAAAAGACTTTGCGAACCAACTTCGCTCTTTGGTCGCGTAGCGCGGATCTGGAGCGCTGGTTTGGCGCGAAGGGGCAGCTTTTCGCATCGGACCACGGTCTCCTCCTGGCCGAGTTGAGCCAGCCCTTTTTTGAGGAGGCGGAAAAGAAACTCAAGGGGGCTGAGGATTGGCAAGCCCTTGTCGAGCAGGAGGATTTCAACGGCCTGGCCAATCGTTATCGGGCTTTGATGGACGAGGTGGGCAATCCCTTTGACCGGGCTCATTACATTCTTTACCTGGTGCGCCTGCCCGGCATGGCTCATTTGACCGATCAACTCTTGTGGGATCTGAACAGGGCCTTCCGCGCCTTGCAAGAGGGTGCGGACTCCGAGGACTTGCAGCGTTTTGTCGGGCAGATTTTTGTGCGATTCGAAGAGCTGAAAGAAGAGCACATGGGGACCGTGCTCGATTGCATTCTGACCCTGGGGCGAGAGGTCTACGCTACAAAGGATGGCTCCTGTATCCTCCATTTCGTCAATGCCTTGATTCGCTTTGGTTTTGTCAGCCCAGCGCTGGAAGGTTTCGCCGACGACTGGCAGGTGCGTTCGGATCTCAACCACGTCAAGAACATCCGAGTCTGGCTTCAGCTTTTTGAGTTGGACCCGACCCATAGTATGCGCCTCATGTCCGCCTTGGTGGTCCATCTGAAGCTGGGTGGTGTGTTCATTTCGGATACGGACTTGTTTCAAAAAGACGTGACCCGTCTGCTTAACGCGGATTTGGATTGTTGCTATGAGCTGGTGCAGCAACTGGGCAGGTTGTTCCCGGTTTACTTTAGCGAGATTGGCGCCGAGGGTGAGCTTCGAGATGTAACGACCGCCATGGATGAGATCAGCCACCGGCAAAATCGGTTGCTTCACTTTTTGCGCAAGCAAGTGCACACGGAAAGCAACAACACCCACATTGTTTTGGTGGAGCATATTCTTCGTTACTGGTTTGATGGTGAAGTCGGCTTGTTGGCAAAGCATGTGCCTTCGGATGTGGCCGCCCAACTCAAACCCGAGGGCAAGTGGTTTTTGCCCATGCAGCGCATCGTTCGCGGATCGTGCGAAGCGCTGGGTGTCGAGCCGGAGGCCTTGCCGGCCATGCCGGCCGAAGCATTGGAGATTGCGGCAGCGGGGGTGGAAGATGTAACGCCGGATGAGCGGCGACAGTTTTTGTCCTTGGCTCGATTGCAGGTTTTGCTCACGCAAAAATACACATTGGACCCCGGCGGCATCTTCCCCCTGATGAAGAGCTTGCCCGCCTTTGCCGCGGAAGATGAAAGACACTTCCGTGACCTGATCTCGGCAGACGATCCGGAACCTGCCTTGAGATATGTCTATGTGTTGATGGCTAAGCTTCGCGAAATCATTTCCGACCCCAAGATCAGTGAGGGTTTTGAGGACATTTATCACAAACGCCATATCGCGGCCGGTATCCCCTCCATGTACGGGCGATACATGGAACCCAAGTTTCAGGCCTTCGGTTTGACCTTCAGGTTGAAAGCTTTGGCTGATGTGTTGTTGCAGCGCCTGATCGACGGAATGAATCTGTCATACATCTGCGGGCGCAACCTTCGACAGATCGCCCGCATCTTGGATTTATTTCGGGACGGTCTGCGTTTGGTCGGCATCAGTGACGAGAGCTTCGACTCCCATCTGAAGATGTTGCATTTCAGTCTGACCACCACCAGCTTTTCCCTTAGCCAGTTCGTCAATCTGTTCCAGTTTCTGGCCAACAACGTAAAAGAACTCATTCTTGACTATTTCGTGTCTTACCACGACCAGACTTTGAGTCAGATCTTGGAGCAAAAGGCGGGGCCGGCACCGGCTGATCTGGAAGCGCGGGCGGCCCGCCTTAAGTCCATCCACCGACAAACGGAGGCATTCTATCGGGACCTCCTCTCCAGAGCATTCTTGGTGCAGCCTCTGGATAATTTTATTGCACGGATATTGGATTCCCTGAACAGCATGGCGGATCGCCTTTCGCCTGAGATCATCCCGGCGATCATGGGCTTCGATCGGGACCTGGTTTTATGTCCCTTGGACGAGCCGGTGGAGGAGTTGGACAATCGGGTTTTCTTGGGTGCCAAGGGATACTTCTTAAAGCGTTTGCACTCTTACCAGTTTCCCATCCCCCATGGGTTCATTCTGACAACCGAGCTATTCAGGCGACGCAAGGCGATTTGGGACTACGGCGAGCTTCGTCGTGACGTTTTGCGCATCATCCGCCAGGGCGTGAAGGACCTGGAAGAAAAGGTCGGCCGACGGCTAGGTAATCCCGATGATCCTTTGTTGCTGTCGGTTCGTAGCGGGGCCGCCATTTCCATGCCGGGCGCCATGAATACTTTTTTAAACGTCGGGATCAACGATGAGATCATCGAGCGTTTTGCCAAAAAACCTGGATACGCCTGGTGCGCCTGGGACTGCTATCGGCGTTTCTTGCAGACCTGGGGCATGACCCATCAGATCCCCCGCGACGCCTTTGACGAGATCATCATCGACTTCAAGGTCCAGGAGGGCGTCGAACACAAGATGCGGTTTTCGCCGGAGCAGATGCGCGAATTGGCCCTGGCCTACAAGAAGCTCTTGGCCGATCGGGGTGTGCGCTTCGAAGAAGACCCCCACAAACAGATGGTTCAGGCGATTCTCTCTGTTTTTGATTCCTGGTACGGCGAACGGGCCAAGGTTTACCGGCGTCAGCTGCAAATCGCCAATGACTGGGGCACGGCGGTCATCGTTCAGGCCATGGTTTTGGGAAACATCGGCAACGACTCGGGCACGGGCGTGGTGTTTACGCGGGACCCCATGTCGTCGGCCCCCGCGGTGGAGCTTTACGGGGATTTTACCATCCGCTCCCAGGGAGAAGACGTGGTGGCCGGTCTGGTGCATCCACTGCCG
>JAUVAM010000139.1 GCA_030591745.1 Deltaproteobacteria bacterium | reverse complement strand
TTTCTGGTTGGTCAAGCCGTCGATACGCACCCCGTTCAGAAAGGTACTGCCAGCCAAGACCACGCTTGCAATAGACAAAAGGGCCACGAAGACGAGAAAACTCACGAGTCGACTGATTTTGTTAAACATGGTCTGCACTCCGTCTGATCGATAAGCAGATCACAAGTTTTGTAACCCAAAACACCTTAGAAGTCAAACAATTGACTGATGGTTAGGCCTATTCCGGCAACGGCAAGGGCATGGCTTCACCACCCTCCGGCCACAGATACCGATGCAACTGAAGCTGCAAACGCGCAGCCAGGCCACTCTCAATAAGCCAGGTGGCCAAAGTAGCCGCTTCCAAACGTTGGAACGCGGGGGACACGAAGATATTCACGCCATCCGCGGGTGTTCGCAGTTCCAGAAGCTGACAGACCCAGTCAAAATCCTGCCGATCCGCGATGATGAGCTTCAGATCGTCCCCTGCCCGCAGGCGGGTCAAGTTGTCGAAATCCATCTTGTCCGTTTCACCCGACGATGGTGCCTTGATGTCCAGCACCACATGGGCCCCGGGGGGAAGCATCTCAATGTCTATGCTCCCGTTGGTTTCCACCGAGACCCGCCGCCCTGCCCTGATGAGTTCCTGGGCCAGCCAGGGGATGGCCGTCTGCTGCAAGGGCTCTCCCCCGGTGAGGATCACGAGCCGGGGCAACTGCGCCAGTACGGCATCCAGTACCTTGCTCCGCTCGATGCGCTTTCCGTCTCCCCAGGCGCGAGAAGTGTCGCACCAGGCACAGCGAAGGTTACAGCCCGCCGTGCGCAAAAAAATGGCGGGGCTGCCGGCGTGGCTCCCCTCGCCGGAAATGCTCACAAAAAGCTCGCAGAGATCCAGGCTGTGCGTAGACATGGTGTCGAGTTCAGCTTTTGGTGTAGCTGGCACAGGAGCCCTCGGTCTCCCAGACCCGCACCCGCACCAGCTTCAGGCTCTCATTGTCGACGATGCGAGCCAAGCGCTCGAAGACGATGCGCGCCATGTTTTCACTGGAAGGATTGCAGTCGGCGAAGACCGACTGTTCGTTCAGATCAGCATGGTCAAAATCATCAAGGGACTCATTAAGGGCCCGGCGCAAATCGCCGAAATCCATGACCAAACCAGTCTTGTCCAATAGCTCGGAGGCCACGCAGGCCTCAACTCGCCAATTGTGACCATGCACCTTTTCGCACTTGCCCTGGTAGCCGCGCAGGTGATGAGAGGCGCTGATGGTGCTCTCCACGGATATCTCGTACATCAGAGTTTCCTCACAGAGGCCGACAGGCCTGAATCAACCAGACGCGATGTGCCTCATCCAGTTCCCCAGAAAGCGTATCCGGCACGACCTGGTGATACTCGTCGATCTGGGCAATCTCCACTGGGTTGAGCATATTTTTATCGATGAGCTGTCTTTCGTATGGGCAAAGAGTCAGAGGCTTGAATCCGAGAAAGTCACCGGATTCGTTCTGCTCCACTTCCACCACCTCAGCCAAATTCTCCACGCGCATACCAAAATCATCGGTCTTGTAGTAGCCGGGCTCAATCGACAAAACGTGTCCCTTGGCCAAGGGAGTCATATTTTTGCGCGGCGAGACCGAAAAGGGCCCCTCGTGGACGCAAAGGGCCGCACCCACCCCATGCCCCGTGCCATGACCGTAGTTCAGCCCGGCGGCCCATACAGGGGCCCGCGCGAGCACGTCGAGTTGATACCCATTGGTGCCCTCGGGAAAGATGCTACGGAAAAGCTGCAAATGACCCTGCAAGACGGCTGTGTAGGCCTTTTTGTGCATGGTCGTCGGTGTGCCCAGTGCCAAGGTGCGGGTGATGTCGGTGGTGCCGTCTTCATATTGTCCGCCTGAATCGACGAGATAGATTCCTTCGGTTTTCAATGGAATGTCGGATTCGGCGCTCACGCGATAGTGAACGATGGCGCCGTGGGGGCCGTATCCTGAAATGGTCTCAAAGGAAGGGCCGATGTACTCAGGGGCCTCCGCCCGGAATTCACCAAGGCGTGCCGCGGCGCTGATCTCACTTAATCCACCTTCAGGCACGGCTGTTTCCAACCAGCGCAAAAATTTAATCATCGCCAAAGCGTCCCGCTTATGGGAAGCCCGAAATCCCTCCAGTTCAGCCGGATTCTTGACCGCCTTCCATGCACTGATGGGGCTGGGCTGGGCGACAATTTGGCCGCCTGCCCGCTTGACCTCTTCTTGGCTATGCTGGTTGACTGTCTGTGGGTCCATCCAGACGGTACTTCCCTGGGCGCCGAGTTGCGCCAGGGCCTGCCCGAACTGCCCGTAGTCTTCCAACTTGAGATCAGCCGGCAGCAAGCCCTTGAGATCTTCGCTGAGTTTGCTTGTATCCACGAAAAGTCGAGCCATCTTTTCTTCGACTAAGAGGAAGGCGATAAAGACCGGGTTGAAGTCCACGTCTGCGCCACGCATATTCAAGGCCCAGGCGATCTCATCCAGGGCACCCACGGCCAGCGCCTCGGCACCGACTTCCCGCAAGGCCCCTCGGATGCGTTTGAGCTTATCGTCGACCGATTCTCCGGCGTATTTGAGCGGATGGGCTCTCAAGGCCGCTTTGGGCATCGCGGGGCGTTCGTCTCCCCAGACCTGCTCCACCAGATCATCTTCTTGTCCGGAAAAATTTACACCGGTGGTCAGCAGGGCCTTTTCCAGCCTGGCGTAAGCGGCCACGGTGAAGACCTTGGGGTCGAGACCCAATTTTTCTCCTTCTTTGAGCTCTGAAGCCAGCCAGTCTTCGTAATCCGGTACGTCGGGATCCCCCATACGAAAAAGACTCATGCCCGAACCGGCCAGTTGCTGCTCGGCTTGCAGGAAGTAACGCGAATCGGTCCAAAGCCCAGCCTTGTCCAGGGTGACCACCACCGTGCCGGCCGAACCATCGAATCCCGAAATAAAAACCCGTCGCTGCCAGCAATCAGCCACGTACTCGCTGGCGTGTGGATCGGTGCTTGGCACGACATAAGCCTGAAGCCCCTGCTCCTTCATGAGTTTACGTAAGCCTTGGATACGTTCGTTCACGTTCATCGACATAGCCTCCCAGGTTGACCCAACGGCTGTGGAGTTTGGCAGGAGCCGCAGCGCGATGCAAGCGGCTCAAGGCAGATCGAAATCTTTTTCGGCCATGGCCGCGATGCCGCGTCCAATGCTGATCGAGGCGGTGGCGGCCGGCGAAGGTGCGTTGAGCACATGAATCATACGCTCGGCCTGGACGATGCGAAAATCATCGACCAGGGAGCCATCCGGGGCCAAGGCCTGGGCTCTCACCCCCGCCCCGCCCCGCCTGACCTGCTTCCGATCGATCTCGGGAATCATCGCTTGCATGCTTTTCACGAAGGCCCGCTTGGAAATCGAGCGCCACATCTCGCCGAGGCCCATGCGCCAATACCGAAAGACCATGCGCCAGAAGCCGCCGTAGAACATCCAGGAGCCCATGTCTTTGATCGAAATCTGACCCTTCCGGTAACCTTCGCGCTTGAAGGCCAAGACCGCGTTGGGGCCGGCCTCTACACCCCCATGAATCATCCGGGTAAAATGAACGCCCAGGAATGGAAAACGCGGGTCAGGGACCGGATAAATCAGATTGCGGACCAGATGTTCTTGCTCGGGCAAAAGGTCATAGTACTCACCCCGGAAAGGCACGATGCGAAGATTGGGCTCCACCCCGCACATCCGGGCCACCCGATCACTCTGCAGGCCGGCGCAATTGATGAGGTGCCGAGCATGAACGGGGCCGCTGCTTGTCTCCAAGACCAGGCCTCCGGTCTCCCGCGCGAAACCCAAGACCCGACTCCGCGTTCGAATCTCCCCGCCATGTTCTCTAGTGACCCGTCCGAAGGCCGCTGTGACTTGTTCATAGTCCACGATGCCCGTTTCGGCCACCTGCAGTCCCGCCACCGCTTGTACATGGGGTTCGACTTCCTTGATCTCCTCGGATTTCAACCTGCGCAAGCCCGCCAGCCCATTGGCCCGACCTCGCTCTTCCAATTCGGACAAGGCCCCAATCTCCGATTCACGAGTGGCCACCACCAGCTTGCCGCAACATTCATGGGCGATGTCTTGTTCCTCGCAGAAACGAAGCAAATCTTTCCGGCCTTCGACGCAATTTTTGGCCTTTAGAGACCCGGGTTTGTAGTAGAGCCCCGAGTGGATCACGCCTGAGTTGTTTCCAGTTTGATGCCGGGCCAGGCCTTCTTCCGCTTCCAGCAACACCACGGAAGTCTTGGCGCGCTTGCTCAAAACCATGGCCGTGGCCGTGCCTACACAACCGCCTCCGACAATGGCTACATCGTAAGTTCTGTCGCTCATGAACCCGTTCTTCTCCCGAGTGCATGCTAGTTTATCTTGCCTTCCCATGCTAGCCTGCCAAGCATGACACCCTTGAAAAACATCAACCTGCCCGATCATCGTCCTCTTGCCTTGTTACTCAGACACGCCGAGCGTGAAGCCATCCGCAACCTCGAAGGCACCATCGAAGCTCGATTGGTGCCCGCCGGCAAAGCCGCGGCCCGCGCCATGGGCAGAGCCTTTGCCCCCCTCGGCCCCCTGGTGCTGCGCCACAGCCCGGTGCCCCGTTGCGCCGAAACAGCCGAAGAACTGGTCGCAGGCGCCTTGGAAGCAGGAGGCCAGGCCCGCCTCATCGGTCCGGTGCTTGAGCTTGGGGGGCCCTACATGTACGACTGGCGTTGGGCCATGAAGCAGGTCTTTCGCGACGGCGCCGACAGCTTCGTGCGCAGTTGGTTCGCCGGCGAGCTGCCGAGCGATCAGGCCATGCCTGCGGAGCAGGCGGCGAAGCAACAACTTCAAATCCTTTCCGACAGTCTGAAACAGGCAAAAGACGGAGAACTCTGCCTGCATGTCAGTCACGACTGGAACGTCCTCTGCCTGCGTACGTTTTTTGCGGGGCGAGGTTTGGATTGCGGCTGGCCCCGTTTCTTAGAGCCGGTGGCTGTCTGGAACGACAAAGAAGATGGGCAGTTGCGATTTCGCTCCGCCGATGCGGACACATAAGGGGGATAGATGATGCGTATCGTCGCATGTTTCTTTTTGGTTTTATTCGCGGGTTGTGCTCTGCACGAACAGCCCAAGCAGCCTCGAATCAAAAAAACAAAGGATGAGAAGTCACTCAAAGCGCGAGGAGCAGCTGACATGAAGACGCTCATCGGAACGGCCAAAAACGCCAAGGCCGGCGCGGTATTGCTTGTCGACGGAAATCCCATCTACATCGAGGGTCTCGCCGAATGGCCCGAAGATATCTTGGACAAACAAGTGCAGGCCACAGGCCGACTGGTGCAAGAGAAGTTCATCCCGGATCCCGGCCCCGACGAAAACGGGGCCTACAGCCAGGGGGCGGTTGGCCCCCAGACCGTGCTCAAAGAGTCGACCCACAAGCTCGTTCCTTAGCACAGGCCCTGGAATATGCTCGGAGAAGCCGGACAAATCGGGCTATAGCTGCCTTAGAACCCCTGGAGTGTTCATGAACAGCTTACTTCGATCGAGTTTGTTTTGTTGCATGTCGATGATGCTTGCCTTGGGGTGTTCCGAAGGCGGCGATGACCCCCATGAGTTCGAACCGGCCCTGCCTACCTGGGCGCGTACTTATGGCAGCTATACTTCCTCCGCGACCCTTAACAGCAGCACGAAATTCAGCTTGCAGACGGCTGATCGCAATTACCTGCTGCTCGGGCACTCCGATTGGTTTGGGGGTCCGAACGGCAGCTGGGTATTGAGACTCACCAACACGGGAGAAGTCACTTGGAGCCAGTTCCTCCCGGGCTACCGGCTGAGGTATGCAGCCTCGTCACCATCCGGAGGTTATGTCTTGACCGGTGAAACCACCGACTCCAAAAACCTGGTACGCATAGAGCTTGATGGGGACGGAAGCGCCTTTAGCGGGCAACTGTATGAACTGCAGGCCGAAATTTGGAGTCAATTCTCGGCCCTATCGACTTCAGATGGAAACATGGTCCTGTTAAACTACCCGAACCAAATCGACGGTGTATCCGGAGATATGCGAGTCATGAAGCTCTCGGCGGATGGAGCCATTGTTTGGGATATGGCCTATACCAGTTCGTCCCACAGTAAAGTCAAATTCTTTGATGTGGTCGAAAACTCGGATAGCAGCTATGCCTTGGTGGGGTCGGTTGACATCTCGCAAACTTCAAGCGGCGCAATCCGCTTTTTTGTGGCCCAGATCGATCCGAACGGTGGTGTTTCCTGGGCGAGGTATTTTGAAGACGAGCGGAACAATGCAGAATGGGCCACGGCAGTCCACCCAACACCGGAGGGCGGACTTGTCGCAGTCGGTTCGACTCAAGGCGAAGGGGGCAACGTGATCCTGGCCATCAAGCTCGACAAGACAGGAGAGCTTGTCTGGCGAAAGCTGATTGGATCTTCCGCCAGCGAAAGGGCTTCGGATGTTGTCGTACGCCCGGACGGGATCATCACAATATTGGGCACAATCTATGAGGAGGAGGAGGGGGAACTCTACCTCGTGTCTCTCGATCCCGACGGCGTGATTCTTTGGCAGCGGGCATACAGCCTGCAAGGCAATCCCAGCAGCACCTCCATCACCATGACCGATGACGGAGGCTATCTGATCAGCGACTCGAGCCAAGTCGGAGGAACGAAGAGCTACTTGGTCCTGCACGTCGATGGCGAAGGGCTGACAGGCGACTCATCTTGCTCCATGATTCGTGAAGCCCATGCCCAGGCCATCGACCAGCCTGCCGTCCCGATTGAGGTCACCCTGGATTTGAACACGGAGCTGAGAACCACTTTCACCAGCATCTCGGGCATGAGCGAAAGCCTGGATCTCTACGGCCTGGTCGATTGTGGCGAGGGAGACCCGGTCGGCGCGGCATGGGGTGACGGAGCCGTTGGCGATTCTTGCGATTGCCTGCCAGCCAGGCAATGTGTCGGCCCGGAAATTGGTTGCGAGCTTGGTCTGACCTGCGTCGGCAACTATGACTATGGCGGAAATCCTATCGCCGATTGCTCTCACTGGTGTTTTTCTCATGCGGATTGCCCCGAGGGCACAACCTGCCATCACCTCTTGATCAACGAGGAATCCATGGGCATGTGGTGTTATTGACAAAGGGTGGAGATGGGCGGTTTTTGTTTCGTTCAGGTACTCCAGTCCAAAACCAGCCAGTTTTTCTTGCGCGCCAGTCTGCGCAGGCGTGGATCCGGATGCACCACGCGGGGCTCCCCCACCCGCTCCAGCATGGCCTGGTCGGTGATGCTATCGGAATAAAAATAGCTACGGTCTAAATCCAGCCCGTGCTCGGCGGCGTAGTGTTCCGCCCAGTAGACTTTGCCTTCGGCGGCGCAGACGGGCCTTACAAGACGACCGGTCATGCGCCCGTCGACTACTTCAAAGCGACTGGCCAAGAAATCATCCAGATCAAAGAACTCCAAGGCAGCCTGGGATTCGTAGGGCGAAGAAGAGGTCAGAAGGACCAAACGATGTCCCTGTTCACGGTGCCGCCGCAACACGGCGTGCGCTCCTGGGGCTTCGTAGGGCACCACCCGCTCGAAAAACCAATCACGGGTCCAGCGTCGAACCGTGTCTTCTTCCAAGCCCCGAACGGTATCCAGGGCCTTCTCCATCGCGGCTTCCATGTCGATGGTGCCGAAATGATAGCCCAGCAAATAGCCTAAGGCCTTTGTCATCTGCCAGCGGCTGAGGCGACCGTGCTCCCGCTCCCGCTTCATCCACAGGCCCCCGCTGTTGACGGTCAACAAGGTGCCATCCAAATCGAAAAATGCCGCGACGCTCATAGCCAAAGGATCTACCTCAGCCCGTTGCCAGGTGCCAGCCATTTCACAATAAGCGGGAAATCCCTATTTTTCTCGGCACTTGCGAAGTGGGTGGCACCTAATATATGG
>JAUVAM010000217.1 GCA_030591745.1 Deltaproteobacteria bacterium | reverse complement strand
CTCGGGTCCGCCCAAATCGTCGGTCAGGCGATAGGGTTTTTCGGCGCGGACTTTTTTGCGGCAGCGCACCACGCAGCCGAAGCAGGTGGTATCCCCCGCGCCCAGAACCTCGTCGTAGGTCGCGCCGTCCAACTTGGCGTGTGCCGGGTGGAAGGACTTGGAGTAGTTGTGGGTGGCCAGGTTGCCGCCCGAGGCCTGGGCGCTGACCACGCCCGGCGTGCCGTGAGCCCGCAGGGTGGTGGGAAAGCCGGCATCGGGCAGTCGCTTGCTGGCCAAGCGAGCCAAGTCCTTCAGGCGATCGGAATCCGCGAAGGGCACTTGACCCGTGCCGCGCACCACGATGGCCCGCAGGTTTTTCGAGCCGAAGACGGCACCCAGGCCCGTGCGGCCGAAAACGTCGTTGCCGTCGACCATGACGCAGGCGAAGCGCACCAGCTTTTCACCTGCCGGACCGCATTGAGCAATGCTGAGTCGGGCCTTGCCATGGATATCGGTGAGCGCCTTGTGCACTTCGGTCACCGGCTTGCCGGAAAAAGCACTCGCGTCCTTGAGTTCCCACTGCCCGTCTTCGATGTAGAGGTAAGAAGGCTTGTCCGCCCGGCCTTTAATGACGATGGCGTCCAAGCCCGCTTTTTTGATGTTGGGTCCGATGGAGCCGCCCGACTGACTGTCCGCCACCATGTCGGTCAAGGGACTCAAGGCCGAAAGACAACAGCGACTCACGCCGGAGACGGCGGCCCCCGTGGTCACGGAGGGGGCAAGGGTCAGGATGTTGTCAGGGCTCAAGGGGTCCGTATCCTTCGGCGCGTCCCTGAGTAGAAAATAGGCACCGAAAGATCCACCACCTAAGTACTTGCGATAGAAATCCTCGTGGAAGGTCTTGATCTCAGCTGAGCCCCGACTCAGATCGACAAACAAAATCTTGCCATGAAAACCCGTGGACATGACCACCTCCATGAATCGTAAATATCACAATTTGGAATTTACGTCCTTGGTTTCCTTGGGGGGCCGAAGCTTGGGATTTTCCCGTACGGGAAAAAGTTTGACAGATCTTGGGAAATCCTCTTAAATATTCCCGAACGGGAAAATTGGAGGACTGGAGGAGCGAGATGAGCGAAATATTCCCGTACGGGAAAATCAGCACGCCGGCCGAGTTGGGCCGGCTGTTGCGGCGGAAGCGCAAGGCCCTGGGCATGAATCAGGCCCGGGCCGCGGGCCTGGCTGGCGTGGGCGTTCGTTTCCTCTCCGAGCTGGAGCGGGGCAAGGCCGGCCTGGAGTTGGGCAAGGTCATGCAAGTCATCCATCGTCTGGGCCTGGAGTTGCGCCTGGCCGATCCCCGCGACAGGGATGGGGCCCCATGAGCGAGTCCCTGCATCTCTGGTACGAAGACGAGTTCGTCGGAAGCCTGTGGCGGGAAGGGGAGGCGCTTCGTTTCATCTATGCCGCCGACTGGCTCGCAGGGGAGGGGGCCTTCGCCTTGTCGCTTTCCATTCCCCTGGATGAAGGCGAGCAGGGCGGCCCGGCCGTCGCCCATTTTTTCGCCAACCTTCTGCCGGAAGGCATCATCCGCCAGTCCCTGGCAGAGCGCCTGGGCCTGTCCGTCGACAACGATTTCGCCTTGCTTTCGGCCTTGGGTGCCGACTGCGCCGGCGCCTTGCAGATCCTCCCCCCGGGCGAGCGACCCGGGGCGAAGGCCGGCCCGCCGCGTAAGCTGAGTTCGGCTCGCTGGAAACGACTGCTGGCCGCCCCGCCGGTCTTCGCCGCCCTGGTCGAAGACGGCCGCCTGCGTCTGAGCCTGGCGGGCGCCCAGGACAAGCTGCCGGTGCTGCTATCGGGCGGCAAGCCCGCCTTGCCCGCGTCGGGTGCCGCCAGCAGTCATTTGCTCAAGTTCGCCGGCCGGGACTTCGTTCACCTGCCCGCCAACGAGGTCTATTGCAACATGCTGGCGGCGGCCGCTGGTTTGCGGGTGGCCGAGACGCGGCTCATTCGCCTGGGCGGGCAGGAGGTGGCGCTGATCCGCCGCTACGATCGGCGCGCGGACCAGGGTCGCCTGCGACGCCTCCACCAGGAGGACTTCTGCCAGGCCTTGGGGTTCTCCCATCGTCGCAAGTACGAACAGGAGGGCGGGCCCGGTTTCGAAGACTGCTTTGCTCTGCTCGAAAGGGTGAGCGCCGAGCCCCTGCCCGACATCGAGCAGCTTCTCAGGTGGCTGATTTTTAACCTGCTCGCCGGCAACGCCGACGGCCACGCCAAGAACATCTCCTTGCTATACGAAGGCCCAGGCCGCCCGCGCCTGGCGCCCTTTTACGATCTGGTTTGCACCGCCGCCTATCGTCGTTTGGACCGGCGCGTGGCCATGGCCGTGGGCGGGCAGGCGGATCCCGGGCAGGTGGCGCGGGCCCACTGGGAACGCCTGGCCGAGCGCGTGGGCCTGGGTCGCGCCTTCCTCCTGGGCGAGGTGCGGCACCTGGCCCAGGACCTGCCCCGCCTGGCCAGGGAACAGGCCGCGGCATTCCGGGCTGCCCACGGCGAACATCCGATTTTGCAGATGGTGCAGCGTCCGCTGCGCCGCCGAGCCCGGCGTTGTCTGGACTTGCTGGAGGACTGAATGGCAAACATGGGTGGAAAAAAGGACTGGAGGCGTGCCTATCGCTCCCCGCCGGCCGATTCGGCCCGGGCGATTCGATCGGATTTCATGGCCCGGCTGTGGGAACTGCTCGAGCCGCTGGAACTCACCGAGCGGGCCTTGGCCTGGCTGGCCGAGCGCGGGCTCAATCCGGAGCTCGCCCATGCCTTGGGCTTTCGTGATTGGCGACCAGCCATGACCCGGTTCAAGCAAATGATAGAAGCCCTCCCGCCGCCCGAGCGCGTCGCGACTGGTTTCTTTACCAATGGTGGGCACATGTGGTGGCCGCTTTGTGACGAGCACCGGGCCATTCAATTCCTCAAGCGGGAGGTCTCAAGCAGCGAGACCATGCCGATCCACGCCGAGGGCCTGGTGGCGCCGGCCTGGGAGGCGGACGCGGCCCATCCCATGGGTTGGCTCTGGCAACTGTACAAGCCCATCTCGAAGTCTCCCGCCGACAACTGCATGCGGCAGCTTTCAGCCGAGCAGCCGACTTTGCTGGGGCTCAACAGCGGCCGAAGCGATCTTCCGCTTCCGGGCAGGCATGAAAATCTGCTCATCGGGGAGGGGCCGATCGACTGGTTGTGCTTGGCGCAGGCCGCGGCTGGAAAAGCCGCGGTGATGGGCATGCTGCGCACCATCGATCACTGGCACGAGGATTGGACGCCTTGGCTGGCGGGCGCCAAGCGGATAGCGCTCGTCTTGCCCGAGCGCAAAGGATACGCCGAGAAGGTCTTCGAGGCCATGAAAGCAAGTGCCGCGCAGCACTTCGGAGCCGACTGGGCCGAGGACCGTTTGTCGCTGACGGCGCTGACGGGCGAGGACGAATGCCAAGCGCTGCTGAAGCGCGGGGAACTGCCTGGGATGGTCGATGGCTTGATTTAATATCAGCGCGCCACTTTGCCAATCGGCCAGCAATTGGCTATTCTTTTTTCCATGGAACACAAAATAAATCGATGGGTCGCGGTCCTGCTTTGTCTTTGTCTGTCCGTTCTGGCGGGGGTGATGGTGCTGGGCTGCGAGGATTTCTTCTCCGACAAGCAGGCCCCCACAGGACCCATGCCGCCCGAGCCCATGCAGCGCGGGCCCCGCATCGCGGCGAAGTCCATCCCCTTAGAGTCTGCCTTCGTGGGCGAAGAGGGCATGGGTGCCCATGGCTATCCCCTGCGTCAACCCGACGAGGCTGCCCTGCTGAATCTGCTGCGACTGAAGCGCTTCGACAGGCTCGAGCAGTGGATGGAGCATTACCAGGCTGAGTTCGAGCAAGATTTTCGCAAGGAGGACTGGCCCGACGCCATGCTCTCGGCTTTCTTCGTGGCGGATCCGGCCATCGCTCCACTTTTGGACAAATGGGTCAAGCGCTCGCCCGAGCACTTCGCCCCCTTCGCGGCCCGCGGCAACCACCGTTTCAAGATGGCGCAGCATGTTCGGGGCGGCAAGTTCGCCAAGGACACATCTCAGGCTCAGTTCCGTACCATGGATGCCCGGCATCAGGCCGCGGCCAAGGATTTCCAGCGGGCCATCGCGCTCAGACCCAAGCTGGTGGCGGCCCATCGGCGGCTCGTGCAGATGGCCGAGAGCCTGCCGAACAAAACCGAGCGCCAGCTTTTGGACGCCGGTTTGGCCCACTGCCCCCTGTGCTTTCATCTCCGGGTCCACTACCTGCGCAACATCACGCCTCGCTGGGGCGGCACCTATAAAAACATGGACGCCTACGTCCAGGAGATTCGGCCCTTAGTCAAAGACAACCCCAAGCTGGCCATCTTGGCGGGTTTTACCCATTGGGATCGTTGCCGAACGCTTCGGGAGGCCAAGGAACCCAAGCAGGCCACAAAGGCTTGCGATGCGGCTTTGGCCTTCGGCGATCACCCGCACTTCCTGATCGAAAAAGCCAAGCTCTTCGACAGCAAGACGCAGGCGGCCGAGCGCCTGCCCTGGTTGGATCGGGCCCTGCGCTTAGACCCCCAGGAGCGCGGCGCGCTACAAAAGCGTTTCTACGCCCGCGCCAAGACCAAGAACTATACAGGCGCAGCCCTTGACCTGATCCTGGCCCGCCAGCTTTCGCCAACGAACGAGATCCTGGCTGACAACGTAAAATGGTTGCGCGACACGCTACGCTTCGAAGGAGACCAGCTCTACAAGGCAGGCCAGCACAAACGCGCCCTGCGCCTCTTCAGCCTGGGCAGTCAACTCGACCCGGATGACAACGACCTGCGCTATCGGGCCGGCTTTACACAAAAGAAAGGCGGTCTCTTAACCTCCGAAGCGGAGTTGGCCGCCGATCCCGACAACTTCGAGCTGCGCCTGCAGCGGGACAATGCCCTGGCCGCCAAACGCAAGTTCGGCGAGGTGGTGAAAATGTGGGACACCTACATCGAAGGCCACCCAGACGACCCCCGCGCCTACCGGGAGCGAGCCGGCGCCAAGTGGCAGCAAGGCCAGCGCAAAGACGGCGTCGCCGACATGCAACGCGCCTGCGAACTCGGCCTGGACAAAGCCTGCCAGGACGTGCCCAAAATGAAGCGGCGCATGTAAGCGCCACGCTTGGGGGGGCATGAAATGCGTACATTCCTGCTCTCAACGATTCTCGTGATCTTCGGTCCTTGGCTGGCGGCTTGCGGCGATGACGACGACAGCGGCGTGGGCTGCGACAGCATACCGACATGTTACAGCGAGTCTCCGGCGCCAAGACCGGCACCACCATCGTCCGACCTGGCCGACTGCCCAGAGGCCGTGCAACTACCCGAAGTCGAGCGCGACCCCTTGGCGGTCCGCTTCCGCAACGCGACGACAGTTACACCGATCTCTTCGTCTGCCAGTGAGGCGGGTCGGGGAAATTGGGGGACGTGTCTTTTATTTCCCGTAGACTTCTCTCCTGTGCCCGATCTTTATGATGGAGACCACGATGGTTTTCTTTTGAATGGTGTAGATGATTCGGTAGTCGCCTACCCGCAGCTTCATCAGCCTTTTGAGGGTGCGCCTGAGGGGGATGCCGAAGCGCAGGGGATCGATCATGAGTTTTTCTTCGATGGCCCTGCGGAGAATGTATCGAACATCCGGTGAGATTTTTTTGAGGTCTTTTTTGACGGATTTCTTATAGACGATTTTCCACATCTACATGTTTTTCCAGAGTTGATCGTGGGAGATTGTGGCTTCGCGCTCACGCTCTTTCGCGATCTTTGCGAAGTAGAGATCCTCTTGAAGTTCCAGCGCCTCTTTGGTGAGTTCAATGACCACCGCTGAGAGGGATGGAGCACCCCTGAGTTCCTTCAAGCGGTTCAGTTCTTCCCACAAGCGATCATCGACGGAGAGGTTGATTCTCTTTTTGGCTGTTGGCATCCGCAAGCTCCTTTAGTCTCTGCCGGTGTAACACTAGTGTAACACCGGCGCTGGGGAGAGTCAACATGGCTTAGGCCGGAAAGTGAGCTTTGGACGGCATGTAGGGCGATGTGGGTATTTTTCAACGGACGAAGTTGTAAGAACATGAGTTATTAGGCGAAACCCTGTCCCAACGTTGGGACAAATGGAGGTGCTTTTTTGTGTCGGATCTGGGGCAATTTGGGGACGCAAAAACGCCCGAAATGATGACTCAGATACCTTCCCGGAATCTACAGGCCATGAAGAGCAGACGGGTGCGACCGATTTGAATTTCGTCCAGATGCTTGATCCGGTGGGGCTTGCCTGGGCTGATTTTGTTCTTATTCAGCACCGTGCCGTTGGTCGAGTCCAGATCGATGATGCTGACCAGATTGCCGTTGACCCGCACCATCAGATGCCGGTTGGAAATCTGATTATCCCTGAGCGCGAGGTCGGCCAGGTCAGAATCGGCACCGACCGTGGTTTCCTTCTGGGTCAAACGCAGGCAGGCGTGCTGGTAGGGGCCCTTGATCACAGCCAGGACAAAAACGTAAGGCGCCCCAAAAGGCGAGCGGTTGACCTGGACAATGTCGGTGATTCGCTTGCTGGATCCCATTGTTGGCCCCTTTGCTCAATCGTGTCGCAGCACAGAATCATACCCTACTTTTTGTCGTTTTTTAGCAATATCGTAGATGCCTGCTGCCCGCAAAAAAAACCTCCTTTTCCGAAAATGGGAAACTAACCTTCGACTCCG
>JAUVAM010000152.1 GCA_030591745.1 Deltaproteobacteria bacterium | reverse complement strand
GGATGAGCGCCCTGCAAGCGTCGGCCGTATGCGTCCTTGCCGTCCCAGGTGAACTCGTGGACGTCAACTTGGCTAGTCGGGTCCGGGTCCGCATCAAAATGCCAGTCGTGTTGTTGACCCGCCACCTGCAACTCCAACTCAATGCCCTTCAGGCTGGCCGGGGCCTCGGGCCCCACCAGGGGAATCTTCAGCGAATAAGCTATCTTCCTGCCGGGCACCCGGTCCGAACGATAATGCAGCCCGAAGGGCAAACCGGCCAGTGCTAAGTCCTCGCCCAGGATTTGGTTGTGGACGTCGATGACCGAGCCGGACTCGATGCAGCCATTGCAGTCTCCGCCCTGGGATGGGGTGCGATATGGCCCGATGGCGTCGGATGGTGGAGAAAAACCCCAGTTGGCATCCCAGGAGGAAAAATGCTTCATGCGCAGACGAATCAAGCTGTCACCTGGCTCAAAGCGCTCTGAAAGGGTAATTCGTTCTGCCTCGTCGATGCCGAGTTCGGCAAGCCGGGCCACATCGTCCGCCTGGCCGTCACCGTCTGAGTCCAATTCGACCAAGCCGTCTGCTTCGGCCAAGACCTCAACGACCCAGCCGCTGTCGGCGGGCACCCACACGGCTCGAGCAGTGTCGTAATAGCCCAAAGGAGCTACCGTGCCGGCGGGGAACTGCAAAAAATTGTCGACGTAAAAAACCACCGGCTCGTCGAAGATTATTTGAGAACCTGCCGGTGCTTCGTCCAGGCCCAATTCCACCGCGTAGGTGTAAGCAATATTGGACGGCATGCGAGCCGGCATGCGTTTGGGTCCGTTCTCACCCACGGTGTATTCGGTGATGCGCAGGCTGGCCGAGTCGAGTTCTTGTTCGCTGCCGTCGGGCAGAATCGCCCGGGCTCGAGTTCCCGCCGGCAACAGGACCGCAGCCTTGCGGGGACCGTCTCCGTCTTCCACGGTGGAGCCAAGAGCCAATTGAGACGCGCTACTCGTACCGGAAAGCGCGACCCCCGTCGCCTGGGCATCGGCCGAGATCAAAACCACCTCCGGTACTTCCACGAAATCCCGCCAGGGCGTAAGCACCTTGCGCTCGACGGGCAGCAGCCCTCCTTGCGAAAACCGCAAAACCACTCGCCCACCGCCGTTGACCACCAAATCATAGCGGCCGTCTTCCCGGGTGACTGTGTGACCATACTCGGGATGCTCGGGCACGCGAACGTCCACCCAGCTTAGGGGCTCTCCCTCTTCGTCCAGCACGCGACCGCGCAGGATCACAATCCTGCGGGCCTCAAAGGCGTCAGGGTCCGCACCCCAGACCACGGGCTTTTCGCCTTGCCACAAAAACGATGCCCGAGAATAGAAGCTCTCGAAGTGGCTCAAATCTATAACTGAAGCAACCAGGGCCGGGTCCGGGGGTAAGCCGGACTCGGTGGTGACCTCCACGGAAGGACCATCGACGGACCAGTTGCCGGCCTCGTCGCCGGCCTGGATTTGGTAGGCATAGGTCGTCGAGGGGTTCAGGCCCGAGAGCGTATGCTCCAACTCGTTCGCGCCCAAGTTTGTCTCCTGTTCGCTGTTTTGAACCAGGCGATAGGCCGTCACGGCTCGGTCATCTTCTGCTGCCGGCCAGGCAAGGCCCACTGAGGTCGCATCCATTGTCAGGATTTCGAGTTGGGCCCCATCCGGCCAGGTGGGGGCTGAGTTATCCCCACCGCCCCCGCAAGCGAACACAAAAATGGCCAGCGTGACCAGCATCCCAATCCGAAATTTCCTGAACATGTCCCCACTCCTTGAACAAGATGAATGAACTTCCTAGTCCCACTGTGTCCCAGCCTAAAAAGCAGGACCGGTTTTGTCAAGGGAGGCGAGGATCTTATCGAACCTCATTTGTCAGGCATGTGAAGAAGTGTTACGCTCCGCGGTCATGGGGGCTTTTTGTAGAGCCATTCACGCTGCCTTTCACCACCCGGATTGCCGGAGTTACCGGATTGTCGACGCGATTATTTGGGTGATGATCCTGGCTTCGGTGGCGCTTTTTGTCGTCGATATTTCCTTGGGGCTTGATCATCCTTGGGCCCCTTGGCTCGCTTTGGCCGACTGGGTTGTGCTGGGCTTGTTTGCCATCGAAATTTCCGTGCGCATCCTGAGTTTCCAACCCCCCTCGGTGGATTTTTTCCAGCGCTCGCTTGTCGGGCGTGTGCGTGCCCACCTGACCGGTCGCTTGGTTTTTTGTCTGCGGCCCATGAATCTCATCGATCTGCTCACGGTGTTGGCCCTGGTGCCGGCATTGCGGGGGCTGCGGGCCTTGCGTCTTTTGCGTCTGCTTCGCACCGTTGAGGTTTTTCGTTACTCCAATCCTTTCCGTGGAATCGCCCGGGCTTTCCAGGAAAACCGCCTGCTTTATACTTTTGCTTTCAGCCTGGTGGGCGCGGCCACCCTTTTGGGCGGCGTGAGTATATTTTTGATTGAACGGGGTGGCCCTGGCGGCATCCAGCATCTCTCCGATGGTTTTTGGTGGGCCTTGGTGACTTTGACCACCGTGGGCTATGGCGACATCACGCCCGTGATGCCCATGGGCAGGATCGTGGGCGCCTTCATGATGGTGGCCGGCATGTTCACCCTGGCTTTGTTTGCCGGCATCGTGGGTCGTACTCTCCTGTTGACGGTGCTGTCCATACGCGAGGAGCAGGTTCGCATGAGCAATTACATCGATCACCTGATCATCTGTGGTTATGATCCGGGCGCTCGCATGCTGCTGGACACGGTGCTGCGCGAGATGGATCCGGAGAAGGCCCGGCCGGTAATTTTTGCAGACGGGGAACGCCCGCAGTCCATCCCCAATGAGTTCACCTGGGTCAAGGGCGACCCCACCAAGGAGAGCGAACTGGACAAGGTGCGTATGTCCCACGCGGCCGCCGCCATCATCGTGGGCAGTCGCTCGGCCGTGCCCCAGCAGGCCGATGCGGTAACCATCCTGACGGCATTCACCATTCGCGCGTATTTGGACAAGCAGCGCAAGAACGAGCGGCGCGCCAAGCCCTTATACCTTGTGGCCGAGGTTTTGGACTCCGAGAACGTGGCCCACGCCAAGGCCGCCGGCGCCGATGAAGTCATCGAATCCACTCGATTGGGATTTTCCATGCTGGCCCATGCGATCAGCATGCACGGCAGTGCGACGGTCATGAGTCAGGTTTTGAGCACGGGCGCGCAAAGCGTCTACGTTGGCCGCTTGCCGGAGGGAATCCAGGCGAATCAGAGCTTTGCCGCCTTGCGCAAAGAAATCAAGGACAAGACCGGTGCCCTGCTTCTCGGGGTTCGCGAAGAGGACGCCGATTCCCATTTATTGAACCCCTCCGAAGACTTTCTGATCACCGCCGAGCATCTGCTGATCTATTTTTGCGACAAGGCCAGTCTGCCACCTGCCTGAGACCATTGGGCTTTGCGTCGGCATGGCCGAAAGGTCGTTTGGCGCGGTTTACAAGAAGGGCCCGATGTGCGAAAAACGGCCCGTTCACTCAAGGTGGGTCAAAGCCAGACTCGCTTGTATGGGTGGCGGGAGGCAAACATGGAAAAAACCATCGCCAAGCGTATTCTTCGTCGATTCAGCGAAAAGCTTGAAGAATCCCTCGAACTGGATGTGGCCATCGTGGGCGCCGGTCCCTCTGGGCTGATCTGCGCCTGGGACTTGGCCCGTGCCGGCAAGAAAGTGGCTATTTTCGAGCGTACCTTGAAGCCCGGTGGCGGTATTTGGGGCGGTGCCATGCTTTTTAATGAGATCGTGTTGCAGGAAGAGGCCTTGCATGTGCTTGACGAGGCCGGCATCCGATACAGTGCCATGGAAGATGGTCTGGTCACCGCCGACAGCGTGGAGGTGGCCTCGGCTCTTATCTATCGCGCGGTTCATGCGGGTGCCCGGATATTCAACGGCGTGACCGTGGAAGATGTGATTTTCAAAGAAGACCGAGTGGCCGGCGTGGTCATCAACTGGTCGCCGGTTTTGGACGAGGGTCTGCATGTGGATCCCTTGATGGTGGAGGCCCGCTGTGTCCTGGACGCTGGCGGTCATGACGCCCATTTGACCGAGCGCATCGCGAAGAAGGCCGGCGTCAAGCTGAAGACCGCAACGGGTGGCGTCATTGGTGAGAAACCCATGTGGGCCACCAAGGGGGAAGAGGCCACGGTAGAGAACTCGGGCAGCATTTTTCCTGGCTTGTATGTTTCCGGTATGGCGGCCAATGGGGTGCACGGTTCCTTCCGCATGGGACCTATCTTTGGGGGCATGTTTCTGTCGGGTAAGAAAGTCGCGCGGCAGATGCTCGAGGAATTGGGTTGAGTCTCTCAGACGCTTTCGGTTTCTACGGCATTCTGACCGAGCCCCGTGTGGGCCATGAGCGCCTGGCGGCCATCATGGTGGAGCAGGGTGTGGCCTTCGTGCAACTGCGCATGAAGGATGCTCCTTATGAAGAGGTGCTGGACATGGCGCGGCGTCTGCGTCCCATCATCCGGGGCGACAGCCGCTTCATCATCAACGACGATCCCAGCCTGGCGGTCGAGGTGGGTGCCGACGGCCTGCACCTTGGCCAGGATGACATGTCCTATATCGAGGCGCGCTCTTTGCTGGGCCCCGACGTCATCATCGGCCTTTCAACCCATAGCCCGGCGCAGACGCGGGCTGCTTGTGCCCTGGACCCGGACTACATCGGCGTGGGCCCGGTTTATGCGACACCCACCAAGCGGGTAGCCGATCCGGTGATCGGCCTTCAGGGCCTGAAAGAAATGCTGGCCGAATCCACGGTGCCCGCCGTGGCCATCGGCGGCATTGATCACGATCGGGCCCCGGAAGTGCTGGCGGCAGGCGCCAGCAATCTGTGTGCCGTGCGCTGCATCAACCAGGCGGAAGATCCGGCCAGGGCCTTAGAGCGTATCCTGCAGCTCATTCAGGATTCTTGATGCCGGAACCATTTTTCACTTCCATGGATGCATCCGAATCCGTGCGCGAAGAGGCGCGTTTGCTGGAAGAGGTGCTTGAGGTTCTGCGCAAGGACGGCCGGGCCGGCGCCATCCCGGATTATGATCGTGAGCTCATGCAGATGCGAGATCTCTTGGCCACGGAGCGCCTGGAGGACGATCAGGCCATGTGGCTGGAGCAGATGGACCGGGTGGCTGCGGTGGCCTCGGTTAGAGCTCAGCGCACAGTGACGGTCCCTGATATCGCCAATCCGTACTTTGCGCATATGCGTTTGCATTTCGACGATGGAAAAGAACGGGATTTCCTGTTGGGGCGCTGCAGTTTCATGCGTGGGGGTGTGCGCATCGTGGATTGGCGCCATGCCCCCATCAGTCGCATTTTTTATCGCTACCAGGAGGGGGAGTTCTTCGTCGAGGAGATCGCCAAGCGAGAGGTGGAAGGGCAGGTGACCTTGAGACGAGTGGTCACCATCGTGGACGGCCGGCTGGTGCGCGTGGCCGATGCCCGAGGCGCCTTTCTTCGGGAATCGAGCGGCTGGCGCGATGTGAGTGACCGAAGCAGCAGTCTGGCCGGGGGTTCGGGGCAGGCTGCTCGACCGGACACCGCGCCTTTGTTGTTGGGTGTGGATGGGGGCTCGGGTCATCGGGAGGATAAGCGACTGCCCGCCATTGCGGCCTTATTGGACGAGGAACAGTACGCTTTGATGGGCCGAGAAGGACAGAACCTGCTGGTGGTCTCCGGTGGGGCCGGCTCGGGAAAGACCACCGTGGCCTTGCACCGTTTGGCTTATCTCAATCATCAAAATCCCCAGCGCTATCGGGCCAATCGCATGATGGTCTTGGTCTTTGGCAGAGCGCTCGCCCGTTACATCGGCCAAGTGTTGCCGGCCCTTGGGGTGAAGGGTGTTGAAGTGGGCACCTTGAACGCTTGGGCCCAGAGCACGCGGCAGCGACATTTCCCCAGGCTCACCACGAACTTGAGCGACTTTACGCCGGCTTCGGTGCTTCGATTCAAGACCCATCGCATCATGTTGCCCATGTTGGCCGAGGCGACCCAGGCCGAGCCAGAGGCCGATCCGGTGCGGCTTTTTGATGAGCTGTTTTCGGACTTAAACTGGATGCGCCAAGGGGTGGCGCGGCATGCGCCGGACGCCTTCAGTGAGCTTGAGCTGGCCGAGGTCCATCGCTGGTGTGCCGACCAGCACTTTCGGCGGGCCGACACGGAGCGGGATGAGGACCATCCAGCCTGCTACGACGAAGAAGACGGCATGATTCTGCTCAGGCTTTATCAGTTGCTGAAGGGCAGGCTGCGATATTCGTATCGACGGGGTTTGAGCTACGACCATCTGGTCATCGACGAAGTGCAGGATTTTAGCCCATTGGAAATTCGGGTTTTGCTTGAGTGCGTGCGAGATGAGTCGATGACTTTGGCCGGCGATCCGGCTCAGCGCATCACGGACAACGACTTCGAAGATTGGCCGCAGGTGCTTTCAGCCATCGGCTGCGCTCAGGCAGAGGTGGCCGATTTGAAGGTGAGCTATCGCTCGACCCGGCCCATCACGGAGCTGGCCCGGGCGGTCTTGGGGCCCCTGGCACCGGAGGAACCCTCCGTGGCGCCTCGGGAAGGAGCGCCCGTGGAGCTTCTGCGTTTCGGCTCCATTGGGGCGGGCATGACTTTTGTGGCCGACGCCCTGGTGGAATTGATGCAGCGCGAGCCCCTGGCGTCGGTGGCGGTGCTCTGCCCGACGCCTGAGGATGCGGACGAGGCCTTCGATGCCCTGCGTCGGGCCGAAACCACCTGGCTTTCGCGCGTCGCGGATCAGGATTTTTCATTCGGTCCCGGCGTCGAGGTGACCGACGTGGCGCAGACCAAGGGCCTGGAGTTCGACTACGTGGTGCTCCTGGGGGTGGACGCGGAGCGTTATCCGAAGACCTCGACGGCTCGGCACCTCTTGCATGTGGGATTAACCCGGGCCATCCATCAGGCTTGGCTGATCACTTGGCAGCGCTCTTCCGCTTTGCTGCCTGATCAGCTCAAGGCCCGCCTGAGCGGCTGAGGAGAGAGGGCGTGACGAGTCGTTGGCTGAGCGGCCTGAATCCGGAACAGCGAGAGGCGGTAAAGACCGTGGACGGGCCTCTGCTGGTTTTGGCCGGCGCGGGCAGTGGTAAGACCCGGGTCATCACCCATCGTATCGCGTACATGATCGAGCAAGGCGTACCGGCCGAGCAGATTTTGGCTGTGACTTTCACCAACAAGGCCGCCGCCGAAATGCGCGGAAGGCTCAAGGCCATGGTGGGCAGGGTGGTGGAGAAAGTCACCTTGCGTACTTTCCACGCCCTGGGTTTGTCCATGCTGCGGGAAGAAGCCGCCCATCGGCGCCGAGCCGGTCGTTTCGTTATTTTCGATCAAGGTGACCAGATGGCCTGCCTGCGGGAGATCGCGGGCAGACTGCGCATGGATCGCAACTTTGATTTGGGGGCGGTGGCCAGCCGCATCAGCGCATACAAAAATGCGTTCATATCGCCGGAGGCGATGGAGGCCTCGGAAGACCCTTATGAGCAAGCCACCCAGGCCTTCTATCCTGCATATTTGGAGATGCTCGAAGCCCAGGCGGCTGTGGATTTCGACGATTTGGTCTGCAAGCCCACACACATGATGGAGCGCTCCGAGTCATGCAGGCGCCGCTGGTCGGATCGCTTTCAGCGGGTGCTGGTCGACGAGTATCAGGATACCAACTCGGCCCAGTTGCGCATGCTGCGG
>JAUVAM010000144.1 GCA_030591745.1 Deltaproteobacteria bacterium | reverse complement strand
GCGATCAAGTGGCCGATGACCACGGCCAACATCAAGGGCAAGATGATCTTGTAATCCTTGGTCATTTCAAAAAGGATCAAAATGGCTGTGATGGGTGCGTGAGCCGAGGCTGCAAAAGCCACCCCCATGCCCACCAGGGCATAGGCCCCCGGCGGCGCGGTCACCCCCGGAAAGAGTGCGTTGGCCGCCATGCCGAAGGCACCCCCGGTCATGGCGCCGATGAACAAAGCGGGTGCAAAGACACCGCCCGAACCGCCGGCGGCCAAGCTCAAGGAAGTAGACAGGATCTTCAGACCCAGCAACAACAACATGGCGGTGATGGTCAAGCCGGCACCCAATCCCCAGTCCAGGCTGACCTGGCTGTTGAGCCGCAAGGTCGCTTCGATGCCGTCATAGCCCACGCCGAAGAGATAGGGTCCACCCAGAAAACGCAACCCGACATAGCCCAGCCCACCCACCATCAGGCCGCCGATGAAGGCCTTGGCTGTGTAGTGCCAAGTCCAGCGGTCAAAAAGCGTTTCTAAAAAATAGAGCACCCGCACATAGAACAATCCAACCAGGCCGGCCAAGAGCCCCAGGGCCAGATAGATGGGCAACTCCCAATAGCTGACCATGGAAAAAACATGGGTCAGGGGAAAAGCGGGCTCCGAACCCAGCACAGCCTGGCAAACAGCCGTGGCCGTAACCGAACTGATCACCACCAGACCGAATGAGCGGGCGGCAAAGTTGCCCAAGATGACTTCCATGGCGAATAAAACGCCCGCGATGGGCGCGTTGAAAGTTCCGGCGACACCGGCCGCCGCACCACAAGCCACCATCAGGCGAACGCGACGCTCCCGCAATCCGAAAAACTGCCCCAGAGCCGAGCCTATGGTCGACCCGATTTGCACGATGGGGCCCTCACGGCCCACGGAACCACCGGATCCGATGGTGATGGCGCTTGCCAGGGCCTTGATGGCCACCACCCGGGGCCGAATCCTCCCCCCCTGCTGCGCAACCGCATACATGACCTCGGGCACCCCGTGGCCCTGGGCTTCGGGGGCAAAATTTTTAACCAAAAGGCTGACCAGCAGCAAGCCCACCGCGGGCAGAAAGATCACGTAGGCCGACCCCAGGCTTCCATCCAAAAGGGAGGATCCTCCATCAAAGAACAGCCGCTGGGCCAGGTCGATCAAGTAACGAAACAGGATGGCACCCACGCCGGCGGCCAAACCGATGGTGATGGCCAAGGCCACCGGCCCAACATTTTCCGAACGTCTGAAACGCTGAAAGAGGCGCTTCTTCCAACCTGGCATGGTGTTCATGGCAAAGTCCTCACGAGAGTCGCACAAGGCCATAACGCTCCAGAGCATTCCGATCAAGTTAGAAATTGGCCCCGCAGCATAAGAGGACCCCAAAAAGGGCCTCCATCACATCTGGATCTGGCGTCTTTTCTGTAGCAAGGCTATGATGCGCCCATGTCGGCACAAGAAGATCCCGGGCACGACCGCCCTGAAGCGGTGCGTCGACCCGCCACGAAGGCATCCACCTGGCACCGCGTGGTGGATCGGGCCCGCAAGGCCGAGTACTCCTTCATGGTGCTTGTGGCCGTGCTCATCGGCCTGGGCGGCGGCTTTGCTGCCATCGGATTCCGCGCCCTGATCCTGGGCACGACCACCATCTTTTCCGCGGGCGCCACCAGCACGCCTGACGGATTCACCCTTTTGCCCTGGTGGTGGATCGCGCTCATGCCCGTGGTGGGCGGCTTGATCGTGGGCCCCCTGGTGCATTTCTTGGCACCCGAAGCAGGCGGCACCGGCGTGCCCGAAGTCATGGAAGCCGTGGCCTTGCACGGCGGCAACATCCGCAAACGGGTGGGCCTGGTCAAGGCCCTGGCCGTGGCCGTCTGTCTGGGCTCGGGGGGCTCGGCCGGTCGCGAAGGACCCATCGTCCACGTGGGCGCCGCTTTGGGCTCGCTCTTGGGTCGCCTCTTCGCCGTGCCGGTTCGCCACCTGCGCACTTTCGTGGGATGCGGCGCGGCGGCCGGCATCGCCGCCACCTTCAACGCCCCCATCGCGGGCGCCCTGTTCGCGGGCGAGGGGATCTTAGGCCGCTTCGGCGTGGTCCGATTCAGCGCCATCGTCATCTCCTCGGTCGTGGCCACCGTGGTTTCCAGACACTTCATCGGCGACTTCCCCGCCTTCATCGTGCCCCAGTTCCAGGTCGAGCACACCTACGAGCTGGGCTTCTATGCGCTCTTGGGGCTGTCGGCGGCCCTGGTCGGCGGTGCCTTCATCCGCATGATGGAGTTGACGCGCAAGGGCTTCAAAAAAATCCCCTTGCCCCCCTGGGCCAAGCCGGCGCTGGGCGGCTTGTTGCTGGGTCTTTTGGCCCTGGCCCTGCCCCAGGTGCTGGGCGTCGGCTACCACTCCATCAACGACGCCATGCTCTCGAACACATCCTGGATGCTCATGGCCGCACTCCTGGGCGGCAAAATCTTGGCCACGGTCTTCACCCTGGGCTCGGGCGGCTCCGGCGGCATCTTCGCCCCTTCGCTGTTCTTGGGCGCCATGCTGGGTGGCCTGGCCGGGGTCATCTTAGAAGCGCTGTTCCCGGGCCAAGTGGGCAGCGGCGGCTCTTATGCCCTGGTGGCCATGGGTGCCATGGTGGCCTCCACCACCCGCGCGCCCATCGCGGCCATCATCATCATCTTCGAACTGACGAACAATTACACCATCATCCTGCCCCTGATGATCGCCTGCATTTCGGCCGCCTTGCTGGGTGGGCGCATCGTGCCCTACTCCATCTACCATTCCAAGCTCCTGCAAAAAGGCATCGACTTGGAGGACGAACAAAACCAAAACGTACTGCGCAAAATTTTCGTGGACGACATCCAGGGAGCGGCCCACCAAATCGTGCAAGCGGATACCCCCTTGACCGAAATCCTGGAACTGGCCATGGAGGCGGGTTCCCGGCATTTCGTGGTGGTGGATAGGCAGGAAAACTACACGGGTCTGATCCAGCTTAGCGAGCTGCGCTATACGCATTTCAACGAGGCCTTCTTGGCATCCCTGGTGGTGGCCGCGGACTTGGCCAGAAGCAAACTGCCCACCCTGCATCCCACCGACAGCCTGGAACTGGCCATGAAGGTCTTCGCGGAATCACAGCAAGACGCCTTGCCTGTCTTGGCGGTCGACGATCCGGGCAAGCTCATCAAAGTGCTGGACCATGACGCGGTCATTTATGCCTACAACCAGGCGGTCATCGACCTGGAGCTCTTAGAGAGCACGGCCGGCCTGGTGGTCACGGCCGAGCGGGCCCGCTCGGTGGACTTGGGGGGCGGCAGTTCCTTGATGGAACTTGAAGCCCCACCGCGTTTCGTGAACAAAAAACTCGTCGATCTGGATCTGCGCCGACGTTACGACGTTCAGGTGGTGCTGGTGCGTCGCCGAGCCAAAGATGAGGCCAGCGAGGCACAGCGCACGGCACCTGGTCCGGACTTTGAAGTCAAGGCCGGAGACATTTTGTTGTTGGTGGGCACGGACGAAAGCCTTCGCAAGGTAGCGAAGTTGTAACCGAATTTCAGCCGACAGGAAAATCCAAGCTATAGACACCGTCCCGCATGAGCTCCAAACGACTGCCGTCATCCATGATCAGATCAACCCGCGCGGCGCTGACACGCGGCTGGATCTTGGGGATGTATACCCGATCAATGTGCACAACCGCCTCGGGCGAGGAAAACTGGGCGGCCCCCACTTGTCCGCCAAAATGATCACTGCGCCCAAAGGCAATATGGAGGCCCAGTTTTTCGTCCAGCAGAATCTCGCCCGTCGGCTCCAGACCGAAATCGGCCAAAACCCCCAGGCCCAACTCGGCCATGTTGCCGTAGGCCGGCTCCTCGGCCAGGCGCTTGGCCTCTCGTCCGGCGGCCGGCTCCTCGCCCGTGGCGCCCTTCGCCACATTGTCTTCGATGCGATAGATGACCACGCCGTCCTCGAACTCCACCGGCAATTGCCCCGCGCTGCGGGTGGGATCGCCTTCGAGCTCGCCCTCGTAGGGCACGATGTAGGTCTCGCCGCTGGGCAGATTGCCCGCCTTGCCCGGCTTCGGGAACATGCCCCCGGAGGCCGCGGCCTGACGATGGCGAAGATCCAGGATCAGCTCATGGGCCTGCTCACCGTCCACCACAAATCGAAACTCGGCAGATTCCGCTTTGTCCAAGATTCCCTTCAGGTAATCGCAGCGGGCATTGATGATGCCGTAGTCCAACCGGAGCGCCGGTATCATGCTGGGGCCAAAGCCCGGCATGGTGGCCGCCCGAATGGCGTGCTGCTTGGCCGCCAGTTTCAAGGGCGCCGTGGCCGAAAAATGCGTGGGCGCCATGAGAATAGAATAATCGGCGAAAATCGACTCGAAAGAAATGGCGGTTTGCGCATCCAATTCTTCGGCCATGTCCGGCAGATCCGCGCCCGGCTCGTGCCGCCAGGCCGTGGGCGGCAAGTCCGCATTGTTCACATGTGCGTTGCGATACAAAAACAGATGCACCTTGAGCCCGAGCGTCTCCTGGTAATCCTGCAACTCGCGCACCCAGCCGGCGGCCATCTCACGGCGCTGCCGCCAGGCAGGCAGGTCGCCCACCTTGGCATCAGGCAGGTCCACCATCACGGCGAGTGCCTTATCCTCCTCGCCTGGCCTGAATACACGCTTGATGAGTTCCGCCAGCTCTTCGCCCTTCAGCTTCTCGGTCATGATCGCCTCCTCGCCAGGCAGAATGCCATGACAAGGAATATCTGACAATGCACAAACGGTCGTTTTCTTGACCTGTGGGCTCAAGCATTGAAAATGGGGGTCGGAGGACAGCAGTTTATGAACGATGAAGGTGGCACCTTCCGGAAAGTCAAACAAGATGACCCCACTCGGCTCTTTGGCCCACGGGCCCTCTTGCTCTGTGGCCTGGACCCGGAAGAACAAGATGCCGTGCAGGGCATGGCCGATTTTTTGAAAGACCTGCCGGTCATCGTGGTCCGCGCGGAAGACGCGACCGAAACCGTGGGTTCTTTGGTGGGGCTGAAAGATGGGCACGGCTTCGGCGTGGAAACCGAGCTGCCTCGGGCGATGATCATCTCAGGTCTCGGCGGCCAAGAGCTGCACATGATCATGGCCGCCTGGCGCAAGATGGAGCTGAAGCAGCCCCTTTGGGCCACCCTGACCCCCGTCAGCCAGAATTGGCCCTTAAGCAAGCTTTTGGCTGAACTCCTGGCGGAAGACAAGCTCTACAATTAGAAAAACCTCAGGTATCGCTCATGCAGGCCGAGGCCTCGGCCGAACAAAACTCCATAATGCAAGCATACTCTTCGCCACAGTTGTTGGTGTCGGCGCAAACCACCAAAGCGATAAAGAGATTCAAGGAGCGCCCGCCGGACTGAGCCATGCAGTCCTGCTCGCAGGTCTCTTCGCCTGCGCAAGCCTGGACGCATGCCGACAGTTCACTACAGCTCAAGCGTTCGTTGCAGCAGGGGCCCTCCCAGCAAGTCTCGTCCAGATCATTGCAGTCCGGACCCAGACAATCCACGCCCACGCCATATTCGTCGCCGTCGTTGTCCACGCATGCCACCGCGGGACAACAGTCGCCGATCCAGCAGGCAGAATCGTCATCATTGCAATCCGGGCCCAGGCAGGCAAAACCGTCGCCATAGCCGTCACCGTCCAGGTCCCGACATGTGGCCTGACCCATGCAAGCCGCCATGGCATCCGAGCAGAACTCCCACATACACATTTCGTCCTGGCAATTGTTCGATATAGAACAAATCAACAGATCCCACGCCAAGTCCTGCGCCACCTCGTCGCCTTGCTCGATGCAGACAGAGATACAGCCCTGGTCACCACCACAATCATAGGTACAAAGCAGAATCTCCGCGCAGCTCAAGTACTGAGGACAACAAGCGCCCTCCCAGCAAGCCGGGTTGGTGTCATCGCAGTCGGGACCGGTGCAAGGCGTGCCCACACCGTAACCATCGCCGTCGAGATCCTGACAGACTTCCAGACAGCAGCTACCCGCCCAACAATCGGGATTGCCGTCGTCGCAGTCGGGGCCGGTGCAAGCGCCACCCTCTCCGTAACCGTCGCCATCTTCGTCAACGCATTCGGTCTGGCCGTAACAAGCGATCGTGGCCTCCGGGCAATTGTCCCAAAGACACTGTTCGTCGCTGCAATTGTTCATCGCACCACAGATAATCAGGTCATAGGCCAACTGCTGGCTCTCGGGCGAGCCCTGCTCCAAACAAGCCTGCATGCAAGCCTGATCGGCACAGGCCACCGCGCATTCCATGATCTCCACACAGGACAGGTAAGCATCACAGCATGCCCCTTCCCAGCAGGTCTCATCCGCATCGTTGCAATCGGGGCCCAAACAACCGCCATCGCCATAGCCGTCACCATCCCGATCCATGCAAGGCTCGGGACAGCAGACGCCCGACGAACAGTTCGGGTTGCCGTCATCACAGTCAGGCCCGGTGCAGTCGGGGCCTTCACCAAAGCCATCCCCATCTTCATCCACGCAACCCGGCTGACCCATGCAGGCGATCAGCTCATCGGGGCAGTTGGTCGTCAAGCAGGCCTGGTCCTGACAGTCGTGCTGCATGGCGCACATGAAGACGTCCATGGCCAGATCCTGGCTGGCCTGATCGCCCTGGCTCAAGCAGTCGAACATACAATTCTGGTCCGCGCAGTCGAGCATGCAGGTCAGTATCTCGCCGCAGTTAAGCAACTGGGGACAGCAGTCGCCTTCATGGCAGGTATCATTGGTCTCGTCGCAATCCCAACCCAGGCATTCGGTGCCCGAGCCATAGCCGTCGCCATCGTAGTCGACACAATCGACGAAATCGCAACAGGGACCTTCCCAGCAATGAGGGTCGAAATCGTCACAGTCTAAGCCGCTGCAGTCGCCTCCAACACCATAGCCGTCACCGTCCATATCTACACAGTCGATCACCATGCAGCAGTCGCCGGCCCAGCATTCGCTATCCAGGTCGTTACAGTCCGGCCCCATGCAATCCGTGCCCTCGCCATAGCCGTCATCATCGGCATCAATGCAGTCCACGACCTCACAACACGCACCCTCGGCGCAGAGGGGAGCCGTATCGTCACAGTCGGCACCGGCACAGTCCGCGCCCTCGCCATAACCATCGCCGTCCTCATCCAGGCAGTCCAAAGCCTCGCAACATTCGCCCGTCCAGCATTCGATATCCGTGTCGTCACAGTCCGGCCCGTCACAGTCAGCACCCATGCCGTAACCATCTCCGTCCTCATCCGTGCAATCGACCGGGTTACAACAGGCACCCGCCCAGCATTCGATGTCTGAGTCATCACAATCACCACCCAGACAGTCGGCACCCACGCCGTAGCCATCTCCGTCAACATCCGTGCAATCGACCGGGTTACAGCAGACGCCCGCCCAGCATTCGATATCATTGTCATCACAATCGACACCCAGGCAATCCGCGCCTAGGCCATAGCCGTCTCCGTCTACATCCACGCAGTCCACGGTCGGGCAGCAGACACCCTCCCAGCATTCGATGTCGCCGTCATCACAATCGGCACCCAGGCAATCCGCGCCCACGCCATAGCCGTCTCCGTCTGCATCGACACAGTCCACGGCGGGACAACAATCACCTTCCCAGCATGCGCTATCGTCGTCATCGCAGTCGGCACCCGTGCAATCCGCGCCCACGCCATAGCCGTCTCCGTCGGCATCGACGCAGTCCACGGCAGGACAGCAATCACCCTCCCAGCATTCGGCGTCGGCATCATCGCAATCCGCACCCAGGCACTCCCCGCCCACGCCGTATCCGTCCCCATCTTCATCCGTGCAGGTATCGGGGGC
>JAUVAM010000575.1 GCA_030591745.1 Deltaproteobacteria bacterium | reverse complement strand
TCGCTTGAGGGTGTTGAAAAATGCTTCGGCGACACCCAGGCCTTGGCCGGCGTGGATCTCTCGGTAGAAGCCGGCGAACTCTTCGGCTTGATCGGACCGGACGGTGCAGGCAAGACCACGGCCATTCGCCTGTTGGTGGGGCTCCTGCGACCCGAGGCCGGTCGCATTCAGGTGCTTGGGGCCGACCCCCTGCTCGATCGCAAAAAGGTCCGCTATGCCCTGGGTTACATGCCTCAGGCGTACAGCCTCTATGGTGATCTGTCAGTTGACGAAAATCTCCGCTTCTATGGACGCATGTTCGGCCTTGATTCCGAAAACTTCTCCGCCAGGCGCAAGCGACTGCTGGACATCACGCGATTGGGACGATTCACCGCTCGACGAGCTGATGCCCTGTCTGGGGGCATGTACAAAAAATTGGCCTTGGCCTGCGCCATCTTGCATCGTCCCCAGGTTTTGCTGCTGGACGAACCCACCAACGGGGTGGATCCCGTCAGTCGACGAGAGCTCTGGGATCTCCTCAGCGAGTTCGTCGACGAAGGCATGGCCGTATTGATCTCCACGCCTTACATGGACGAGGCCGCCCGCTGTCACCGGATCGGGCTCATGCACTTGGGTCGCATACTGGAAATGGGCGAGCCGGACAAACTCTTGGCCGATTTCTCAATCCGGACAAAAACCTCAAAGCCGAATTTCGAAGATCTCTTCATCTCCCGGATTCGACAGGCCGACGGAAACACCATCCATGAAGCATGAACCCGTCATCTCAGTCCAGGATCTGAGTCGGCGTTTCGGCGAATTCACGGCTGTGGACCAGGTGAGTTTTCACGTGGAGCGAGGTGAAATTTTCGGTTACCTGGGCGCCAACGGCGCCGGCAAATCCACCACCATCCGCATGCTCTGCGGCCTTTTGGCCCCCAGCGCGGGCCAGGCGTCGGTTGCGGGTCACGACGTGGCAAAGCGGCCCGAAAAAGTCAAACGCGCCATAGGCTACATGTCCCAGAAGTTTTCCTTATACCTGGACATGACGGTGCAAGAGAACTTCCAATTCTTCGGTGGCGCATTTGGCATCGGTCGCAGGGCCTTGCGAACACGAATCGAGACCCTGATAGAGGAATTGAAACTCAACGATCAACGTCATCTTCTCACCGGCTCTCTGCCCGGCGGTTGGCGACAACGGGTATCTTTGGCTTCAGCCATGCTGCACCAACCCCAGATCCTCTTCCTCGACGAACCCACGGCCGGCGTGGATCCAGCTTCCCGGCGGGACTTCTGGCGGATAATCCGAGATCTGGCGGCACAGGGCACCACCATCTTCGTCACCACCCACTACATGGATGAAGCGGAATACTGCGACCGGGTGGGCCTCATGGTGGACGGCCGCTTGAGTGCACTGGACACGCCCGCGGCCCTGAAGCAAAACTTCGTCCCCGGACGCATCCTGCGCATCAAGGGCATGGATCGCTCCATGATGCCGCTATTGACTCAACTGGACGGTTTCTTGGATATGGAGGTCTTTGGCACGGGCTTCCACCTGCGTGTGGAGCCAAAGACAGGGCATGATGCGGTCACCTTGCAGGCTTGGCTGAAAAAAAATGGTGCCAAGGACGCATCGGTGGAAACAGTCTCGGCCACCCTGGAAGACGTTTTCCTTAAAGTGGTGGGCGGTGCCGCCAAACCACCAGCTCAACAGGTTCAAGCATGAAGGCCTTTTTTCAGAGATTGGCTGCCTTGGCGCATAAAGAGACCCTGCATATCTCACGGGACGCCCAAGTCATCTACATGGCCTTGGGCATGCCCATGGTCCTCTTGCTGCTATTCGGTTACGCCATCAGCTTCGACTTGAACAGCCTCCCCATCGGCCTGGTGGATCAGGATCAAAGCCCGGCCTCCCGACGTTTGGTCCAGAGCATCACCGCCTCCGATACGTTTTCCATCGCTGAGCATCTGCCTGGCCCCGAGGCCGTGGAGGAAGGCTTTGCCCGGGCGCAATTCAAGGCGGCCTTGCTCATCCCGCCCGGGTATTCAAAAACACTCAAGCGGGCAAGCAGGGCCGATGTGCAGTTACTCTTAGACGGGGCCGACGGCACGACCGCCGGCATCGCTCTGGGCTATATGGCCAACATCGTCCAGGCTGAGTCCATTCGGATTCAGGGGGGAAGTGCTCAAGAGCTGATCCTGCCCATCGAAGCACGGGTCAGAGCCCGCTTTAACCAGGGCATGAAATCAGCCTTGTTCATTGTGCCGGGGCTCATCGCCTTGATCCTTTCCATCATGGCCGTGATGCTCACAGCCTTAACCGTGGCCCGGGAATGGGAGCGCGGCAGCATGGAGCAACTCTTCTCCACACCCGTGGGCCGACTTGAGGTCGTCTTGGGCAAGCTGGCCCCTTATGTGGTGCTGGGCCTGATTCAGGTCATGCTGGTGGTGGCCTTGGGTTTGTTCGTCTTCGATGTCCCTTTCAAAGGCGCCATGCTGGACATGTTCCTGGTCAGCATTCTGTTTCTGGCCTGCATGCTGGGCCAGGGCCTGCTCATCAGCGTGGTCACGCGCAATCAGATGGTGGCCACCCAGGTGGCCGCCATCAGTTCCATGCTGCCCACCATCCTGCTCTCCGGCTTTATGTTCCCCATCGAAAACATGCCCTCTTTCTTACAGGCCCTGAGTCTGGTCGTGCCGGCCCGCTACTACATCGTGGCCATGCGGGGCATTATGCTCAAGGGCAATGATCTGACCTTGCTTTGGCCCCAGGCCCTGGCTTTGTTCATCTTCGCCGGCATCATGGTGCTGGCAAGCACGGCGCGCTTTAAGCGACGCTTGGATTGATTGAATTGAGGAGTGAAGGTATGTGGACAGCCCTATTGGCGGTGATGATCAAGGAAATCCGCCAGACCGTGCGCGACAAAAGGGCCCTGGCCCTGCTGCTGGTGGCACCCATCGCGCAGATGTTGGTCTTGGGCTACGCCGTGGACTTGGACGTGGATCAGATACCCACCGTCATCTGCGACGGGGACACAAGTCCCGCATCTCGAGATCTGGCCGCGGATCTCCTGGCCGGCAGCACCTTTCGAAAGGTGGCCGAGGTCAAGGAGCAAGACAAGGCAAGCGCCATGCTGGAAAGCGGTCAGGCGGCCGTCGCCGTCATCTTCGCGCCGGGCCTGGCCAGGGATCTGCAACGTGGCAACCCGGTGTCGGTCCAGGTTCTGGTGGACGGCAGCGATCCCAACCAAGCCCAGATCGCCTCCTCGGCCGCCAGTCAGTTCTTCACCTTGCGAGGCATGGAAATGGCCATGGAGAAACTACACCTTCTGGAAGGACTGAGGGGCGTCCGGATGGCCCGCCCCAGCGTGAAGCTTGAACCCAGGGTTTATTACAACCCCCAAC
>JAUVAM010000519.1 GCA_030591745.1 Deltaproteobacteria bacterium | reverse complement strand
GGATTTTTCATATACATGGTGGGCGGTTCGTCTTCGTCGTCTTCTTCTCCAAGATCAATCGGTGCTTCCTCTACCAGAGGAGCCGGTTCATCGTGTTGTTCCAGCGCCTCCACATTGTAGGGCCGGGTTTCAAGCTGCTCGTAGTCGTCGCCCAGCGGATCGTCCATGCGACTGTCCAAGTCCAAGACCCGGGGATCGTTCGGGTCCAAAGCCATGGCCTTGTCCAGATAGAGGCGGGCGTATGCGGCGTTATCCGTGTCCACCAAAAAATGGCCCGCATCGGCGTACATGGACACGTCCCGAGACTGCAAGGAGAAAGCCCGCTCAAAAGAGCGCATGCCCTCGTCTAAGTCCCCTGAACCGATCAGGGCCTTGCCGCAGGCGAAGTGGCCCCGGGGCAGGCTGGGATTGAAACCCAGCCCGTTAAGACAGACGCGGGCGGCATCTTTCGCGCGACCTGCAAGGATCAGCAACTCTCCCAGTTCCACAAAACACTCGGATGAGGGATTCTCAGCCAGTTCTGCCCGCAAATCATCGATTTGTTGTTCCAGACCGTCCATACCCACCACTTTGCTTGGGAAACTGCACGTCAGTCAAACAGAAAGAAAGAGCCATGTCAATTCCAGACCCAGGCAAAGCCCAAAGTAAAACCACAAAAAAAGACCCGGAAGCCAACGCTTCCGGGCCAATCCATTGCAGGGCTCATGCCTCGGGCGACATGCCAGATCAAGTAAGCCACCTTACCAACCCACGAACATCCTATCTACCGTACACCCAGCCCCAAACACGCCACCAATACCCACTTGATCGGGCCACCACGTCCCGTCGATCCATCAACTGGACCCTGCAACTTTTCAAATTGTCAACGAGCGCGCGAATCTTTAAATCTTGCGGCTCAATTCAGCCCGGAACACGCTGGCGCGTTCCCGACCTTCGTTGCATTCAATTTCTCGGACTTCAACCGAAGCATATTTACCCGTCCTACGCAAGGCTGCTTCAATAAATCCTGTAACAAACCAGCAGGACTGTTCCGAATGGCCTTCACCATGGCTGCAGTCCAGCACTCGAATCAACAGGTGTTTGTTGGACTCTTCCATCACCGCGGCCCGACCCAGCCCGCATTCCTGTATGCGATAAAGGATATCGGCCAAGCCCGTCACCGTTTCGGCGCCGCCCTGCTTCTTGCCTTCCTGGTAGAGCTGTCGAGCAGACACCGGGTGCCGATGCAGTTCATTCAGTTTGTCGCGCAACATCAGGCGCCGTTGTTCGCGCCCACCTCGGGAAGAGCCATCCCCGACCCAGATCCCAGCCAGGACCCGCCTCTCGTCCGATTTCATTGCGTGTGCTCCCATGGTCAGGCCCCTCTCTTTCGAGACTAAAAGACGAGCAAGAACCATGCCCAGATCGCAAATGACAGCTCAGTCAATTTTTCCCAACAGATTCTCGAAAGATACAGAAAACAACCGCCCCCACCCGTCTGGACTCGAATCCCAAAAACAGGGTAAACTCACCACAGCCCTTTGCGCCATTTGCATCGAAATCCTCAGACAATTGCCTCAAAAGCCCAATCAAAGGCATCTTAGGCGTGTGATTCAAGTCACATATTCCACAAATGCCAAAATCTTCCCACCAGTAGAAACTAGGGTATCTTTACCACGACAAACCACCTCTTTTTGCCCTTTGTCCAAAAGAGGAAAATTTTGTCAGCGGGTTGACAAGCGGGGATTCCCATTGGATAATCCAGTAGCGAAGACAAGAATGGCGAAGCCGAAAATAATTCTCGGAATCGCCATCGACGGAGGCTTGAATGCAATTCAGGAATTTGATGGCCGCGGGACTCGGGTTGTGCTTCTTGGCAACGGCCCTAACCACCAGCACCTGTCAGGATTACGGCTTCGAAGAACTACCCAGCTCGGTGATCAAAGAAAAACGATTCACCGTGACCATCAACGTGGCGTCCGAGGTCGACATTCTGTTTATCATCGACAACTCGGGTTCTATGGTGGGCGAGCAGCGCGCCATCGCTGAATCCTTTTCCACCTTTGTCGACGTGCTTGACGAACGTTTCGGTATCGACAAGTACCACATTGCTCTGGTCACAACCGGTGTCACATCCTCTGGATGCGGGCCCTGCACGGCTGGCGAACCTTACAGCTGCATGAACGAGACAGGCGAATCCGGCGTCTTCCAGGATCGCCGGGGCAGTTTCGTCGAAACGGCCGAAGACATTTTTGAATTCACTTTCACCCCGGCGCCGGAATGTCGGGTGATCGAAACAAGCTCGGAAAAAACTTGCTTCTACAACAGCGCCACTGAATCAGGGACTGTCTTGGTCGGCGTGAACGGTTGCGGTTACGAGCGTGGTCTGGCCCCTATGCGCATGGCCCTGGGCGACCTGCTTAACTCGGCCAACGACGGATTTTTACGTGAAAATGCCACCCTGGTCGTGGTCGTGGTTAGTGATGAAGACGACTGCGGCGAGGTAGGTGACATCACCGAAGGCATCGCCGGTGCCGGCGGCAGACTCTGCTATTACGCCGCCAAGGAAGTGGGCCCCAACAACACCTTCAGCCATCCGGATGATGTCACCAGCAAGCCTTATCGACTCACCCCCGTAGACGAATATTACGATTTCTTGATGGAAGTGAAAGACAACAGGGCCGGCATGGTTAAGTTCGCGGCCATCGTGGGTGTACAGGATAAGAGCGACCTGAGCACAACCACCATCGAGTACATGGATGATTCGAATCCCAGCTCGGACATCCACCCAGCCTGCACCACGCCCAACTGCACGGGGCGCTACTGCAGTTCCTACCCCGGCACGCGTTACGTCCGCCTGGCCCAAAAATTCGGCATCGGCAAGGACGGCTTCGTTGACACCATTTGCCAGGAAAACTTCTCGGCCACCATGGAAGCCCTGGGCACCTTCGTTTCATGCCCCCGCGTCTTCAACTTGAGCGATGAGATCCTGGACCCGGGCCTGGCCAACATCCTGGTCAACGACGAGGCCGTGCCCCGCTACTCCTGCAGCGGAGGCGGCAGCGAAATCCAAGAATGCGATGGCCCCGCGGACACGAGCTGCACCTGCGTGGAGACCTGGAGCTACCATCCGCCCACCGGCGTACCGGAAGCCCCCGGCGGCACCATCACCTTCGCCGATCATTACGATCCCTGCGAACTGGTCACCGAAGGCGAAATCCGCATCGAGTTGGTTTACGTCACGACATAGATTAATAAGTAGTAATTCACATCAATCCGGAGGGGGGACGAATGCGCTATCGATTCTTGTCGGCGGCACGATCAGCCCTTTGCCTTCTGTGTATCACCTTCATCTTGAGCACCTGCCAGGACTATGAATTCGAAGGCCTGACCAGATTTAATCCAGGGCCCTCTCCTCGGGCCGACATCATCACCGCACCGTCCGATGTCGATGTTCTATTCATCCTCGACAACACAGCATCGATGTTCAACAAACAGCAGAACCTGGCTTCCTCCCTCGATGCCTTCATCCATGTCCTCGACGACAGACTCGGCCAGGACCACTACCACATCGGCATCATCACCACGGGCATGCTTTCGCCCCAATGCCCCGCCTGTTCTCCGGAACAAGCCACCCATTGCATCCACGAATTGGGAGAATCGGGTGCTTTCCAGTACAGGCTCGGAAGCTACGAAATCAATGCCTCCGGCGAGCCCATTTTCTCCTTTGACCCGGATGAAAACTGCCGTGTCATCGAAACCGCCGCCGAAACAAATTGCTTGTACGACGAAGCCACAAACCAAGGCACGCTGCTCGT
>JAUVAM010000473.1 GCA_030591745.1 Deltaproteobacteria bacterium | reverse complement strand
GCTCAAGCCCGGACCCGCTTCCACTCGCAGGTCCGGCCCTTCCGTGAAGTGGTCTCCTGTAATTCGAATTTCGGCAACATGTTCTCCAGGAGCCAGACTGGCAGGTTCTGCTGACAGCGCTTTGGGTTGTAAGAAGGGGGCGGAGGCGACCAGAGCGTATCCTTGTGAAGTGCTGCCTTCCAGGCCCACGACCCCGGGCACACTTTTTGCTTTGACCCGTACCTTGTAGCGACCTGTCCGCGGGCTGCGAATGATGAGGCCCTCGACGTTGTTGATGCTGTCGGTGGCACCATCTGTTGATGGCTGGCTTTCGCCTCCTGTATCAAAGCCCAAGTTGCCGACATAGCGCGAGCCGTCTGGTCCGATGACTTCCAGGTCCAGGTCGTTGATGAGGGTTGGGTTGGCACCCGGCTCGGCCGGTGGATCGGACCATACCAGATGGACCTTGAGCAGCCCTCCTTCGGGTACGAAGGGTAGGTTGTGCTCTGCCTCATCACCCTGACCCAGGACTGAACTATCTGAGGCAAAGGGCATCAAGGGCTCGTCAGGAGCCAGCATGGAGTTGTCGGGTACCGGGTTGGGTACGTCGGCCAGAACGAAGATTTGACGTGCGTCGTCGCGGTAGCTCAGGGCATCGGCTAGTTTGATGCGACCCCAACCCTGAGCCCCGGAGGGGGGCGGACCCACGGGCGTGTTGTGCAGCCAGATGATCCCTGTCAGGGGAGTTGCTCCATTGAGCAGGCAGGCTTTGAGCAGGGCGTTGGTGGGATTGAAGGCACGCTCAGGATTTGTCCGTCCGCGTCCTTGTTCGTCCAACTCACCAAGATACCAATGCCCTTCGGTGAAGTGCTGGCGCAGCAAAAGGGCCACGCCTGCGCTCATGGGTGCCGAAAAGCTGGTGCCTGGGCTGGGCCAGTCTTCGTCTGTATTGCAGTTGTCGTCTTCCGCGTTGCTCACCCGAATGCGGTTTCCGTTGGCGTCGCAGCAGCCCTGGTCGATCACAGTCTCTTTGTCGGCCGTGGCGGAAAAGACCATGCCCGGGGCCACCAAATCGGGCTTGATGCGCCCGTCCTCGGTGGGGCCCTGGCTGGAAAAGAAGAGGAGATCGTTTTGCAAAGCAAAGAAGGAACCGAAGAAATCCAGTTCCACCGGGCCGGAGGCACCCACCACCAGCGTATTTTTTGCCGTGGCGCCCAGGCCGGTGAGGGTGCCTGGTTGATCCATCTCGCCCGAGTTGCCGGCCGAGTGCACGACCAATAGATCGTTCAGACGCCAGGTCGCTTCGTCGATGGAGGCCGAATCTCCTTCATAGCGGGTTACTATTTCCACTCGTCCGTATGAGTTGTTGTGGACCCGAGCGCCCGTGCGGTGTGCCTGCAAGAGCATATCGTATTGGCTGACCCCGCCCAAGCCCGTGAGGTAACCCTCGGCGGAACCGATGTCCTGGAAGACCACCTGGGCGCAGGGCGCCATGCCGTCGTGCAAGTCGTGGCCGACATCCGACTCTGAGCAGAGCTGGGCATAATTGTCACCGGCCAGGGTGCCGGTGGTGTGGCTTCCGTGAAAGCCGGAAGATGCATCGTCGAAGGCGTCTGCGCCCTCAAGTACATAGTAGCTGATCACTTTGTTGTCGGGCTTTGCGATATGCGCCTCGGGCGGAAGCACATCGTCCTCGGGCCAGGTGATCGCCTCGGCCTCTGGCCCGAAGCGGAACTGGCAAGCATCCACGTCCATGCCCGTATCGGCCACGGCGCCCACTTGTCCTCTGCCCGTGAGCCCGCGGGCCCATAGCGTTCTACCCAATTGGTCATCGCCGCTTTGAACCAGCCAAGAGGATTTTTCGTTGTTGGGCATGGCGGGGATGGCGCGCTCGACCCAGGCCAGGCCTTCCGTTTGTTCCAGGTTTTTTAGAAAGCGGGACAGCTCCCGGGTCGGGACTCTGACAGTTTGCCAATTGCGTCCCGTGCTGTCGGTGTGCTGTCGCAGCATTTTGCCCTGGGCCGGCAGCGGCAAGCTTCGATGGCGGCGGCTGACGAGTCGCAGGCGCAGGTGCTCGACGCCGAAGTGCGATTGTCTCAAGTCAGGGCTGATGCGGGGCCCCGCCTGGGAGAAAGGAGAAATAAGTAGCAGGAACAAACAGCAGGACGCGGTACGCATAAGGCCCCCTGAACTGGCGTTATCTCAATCGACGTTGGAGCAGCAAGATTGCCATCAAGCCCAGCAAGGACAAGCCGAAAGGCGATTTGTTGCCGCAAGAACAACCACCCGTGCCCACGTCGAAAAGATCGGCGGGCGCGGAACGCAGGCTGTGATGCACGATGGCCACGGCCTGACGAGGGCCCTCTTCCGTGTCGGCAAAAACCATGATGCTGCCGATGTGGGCTGTTTGATGGTCGACCATGGTGACATCCCGCACCGAGATCCCCGCACCCAGTTCGATGTCCAACCCGGGCAGGAATCCTTCACCCCGGGCCTCCACATCCAGGAGTACTTCGCCCGGGGCTGCTCTGGTGACCGAAAGGCTTTCGATGATGGGCGGCGTGAAGGCACCGATGGCCACCAGCGCATAGCCCTGACCCTCGGAGCCTTCGTCTCCATTGCCCGGTACCGAGGCCGCGTGCACTTTCAGGCTGGCACCTTCCGAGTCCACCCCGGATAGATGGATGCATTCCACGTTGTTGATTCCGTCCGGGCTCTCGGTTGTGACCGGCTGGCTCTGGCCCTCGGAATCCATGGCTGCATTGCCCAGATAGCGGCCGCCGTCGGTCAGGATGAGCTCCAGATCCAGATTGTTGATCAGGGTGGGGTTGGCACCCGGGGCTGCGGGTGGATCGGACCAGACCAGGCAGATGCTTAACGGGCTGTCATCGTCTAAGCCAGGCAGGATCCAGCTCGCCTCTTCTCCGGAGGAAAGGGCCTCCAGTCCCGCCGGGTGCAGGGCGTCCTTCGTGGTCAACATGGGGTTGCCCGGTACCGGGTTGGGCACGTCGGCCAAGATTAGGCTTTTTACGGCCTCCCCTTCAAAAGCCAAAACACTGTCCAGATGGACTCGTCCCCATCCCTGAACCGGCGAAGGAGGCGCATCCAAGAACTCGGGGTCGCCCATGGTCAAGATATGGCCATCCAGGGGCTTGGCGCCGGTAATTAGCATGGCTTTAAGTAGAGCATTGGAGGGCAAGATGCCGCGTTCGACATCAGCCCGGCCAAGGGCCCAGTATCCATCGGTGAAATATTGTCGCACCAGGGCGGCTGCGCCAGCCACCAGGGGGGATGAGAAGCTGGTGCCCGGGGTGGGCCAGTCCTCGTCCACGTTGCAATTGTCATCCTCGTTATTGCTGGTGGCCATGTTGTGGCCATAAACGTCGCAACAGCCCAAGTCGATGCGTGCGGCGTAGTGGCTGTCGGCGGAAAAGACCATGCCGGGGGCCACCAGATCAGGCTTGATGCGACCGTCCTGGCAGGGACCTTGACTGGAGAAAAAGAGCATGTCTTCGGCCAGTTGATAGTAGGAACCGTACATGTTGAGTTCCACGGGTCCGGAGGCCCCCACCACCAAGGTGTTCTTTGAGGTCGAGCCCGTGCCCCCCAGGCTTTCGGGGGCCAATTGGCTGTTGTCAAAATCGTAACCCGAATTGCCTGCGGCGAAGACGATGAGCAGGTCGTTTAAACGCCAGGCCGCCTCGTCGATGGAGGCCGAGTCCGCGTCGTAGGAGGTTGAGAGCATAGAGAATCCATAAGAGTTGTTGTGGATGCGGGCCCCTGTGTCGTAAGCCTGTTTCATCAGATCGTAGCTGGATACACCGCGCAAACCGCTCAAGCGTCCGTCATTGGCACCGATGTCTTGCATCACCAATTGCGCTGCTGGTGCCATGCCGTCCTGGCTGTCGTGACCCGCGTCGTCTTCTCCGGCCAGATGGGCGTAGTTGTCGCCCAGCACGTTGCCGGCGGTGTGGGTGCCGTGGAATCCGCCCGTGTTGTCGTCATAAGCCTCGGCCGCGCCCACCAAATAGTAAGTGATGACCTTCTCGGCGGGTTTGTCCTGCACCGCGCCCGGTGGTTGGGGGAAGTTGATGGCGAGGGTTACCTGATCTCGCTCGGGCCCCAAATGAAACTGGCAGGCGTCCGAGCCGAGTCCCGAGTCGGCCACGG
>JAUVAM010000603.1 GCA_030591745.1 Deltaproteobacteria bacterium | reverse complement strand
CGGAGAGACCGACAGTACGGCTGCGTTTCAAGCGGCCATGGACGCGGTGGGCCTGGCTGGTGGTGGCCGGGTATACGTCCCCGCCGGGCTGTATCGGGTGGATGGGCTGCTCGTCGTCAGTCATTCCGGGGTGGTGGTGAAGGGCGATGGCGCGGAGGTCTCGCGAGTTTTCTTCACCCGCGACGGCGACATGACCGGTCGTGCCAGTCTGAGCTTCCGCGGTGCTTCGAGCATGGATCTGGAGCTGCCGCTCATCGAGGATGCCGAGCCGCGCTCTTTCGAGGTGCTCGTCTCCGAGGCCTCCGGGCTCGCGGTTGACGACGACGTGGAGGTGGGTGCCTTGATCAGCGACGAATTCGTCGCCGAGCATGGCATGACCGGCGTCTGGCAGACCTCGGTGGGACAGTGGCGGGCCTTTTTTCGCCGCAGGATTGTGGGCGTGGACTGCGCCGCCGAAAGTTGCTCGGTGCGCTTGGACGTTCCCTTGCGCTACCCGCTAAAGATCCGGGACGCGGCCAGTCTGCGGCGAGTGACGGGGCTTTTGGCCGAGGTGGGCGTCGAGGATCTGGGCCTGTCCAACGCGGTCAGCCGGGACGGCGCCTTCGCCTGCGATCGGGCCCACGTCTTGGCCTTGATCCAGGTCAAGGACGCCTGGATGAGGCGGGTGGCAAGCTTTGTTTCCCCCGTGGCCGAAGGAGATTTTCACTTGCAGTCGGGTGGTGTCCTGGTGCAGCAGTCCAAGCGGGTCAGCCTGAGCGATTCGATTTTTCAGCTCGCCCAGAATCGCAACGGCGGCGGCAACGGATACTTGTTTGAGATCATGCAGTCAAGCGAGGTTTTGCTGCGGGATTGCCAGGGGCTTTTCGGCCGGCACAACTTCATCCAGAACTGGGATTTCGGCACCTCGGGCTGTGTCTTTTTGCGCTTATCAAGCCAGGGAGGGGTCGTGGTCACTCCCTACGGCTCGCTCACCGGCCTTTGCGAATACCACCACTCCCTGGCCATGGCCAACCTGGTCGACAGCGTCCAAAGCGACGACGGCTGGGGTGCGGTCAATCGACGACAAGAGAGCAGCGGGGCCGGCCACACAGCCACCCAAAGCGTTTTTTGGAATATCCAAGGCGGGATGCTGCGTTCCTATCAATACGGCTGGGGCTACGTGATCGGCACCAGTGAAGCCTTGGTCTACGTCGATCCGGCCGACGATCTGATGGGCCAACTCGCGGGCCAGGACGAAGGCACCGAGCCTCTGGACTGGCTGGAGGGCTTGGATCGAGGCGCGGAGCTAGAGCCCTCGTCACTCTACGAAGATCAGCTTCGGCGGCGGCTGGAGGCTTTGTGAGCTTAGTTTGCGTTCTCTTTTTTGGGTCTCGCCCGGCGACTCAGCTGCAGGCCGCGTTTTCGTAAGAGGCGATAGAGGGTGACGTGGTTCACGCCGGCCAGTTCGGCGGCAGCCCGTACATCCCCGTCACAGTGGTCTAAGAGATCGCAGAGATAACGGCGCTCCACCGGGGCCAATGTTTGCTCTCGGAGTTCCTGCAGGCAGGGGGGCCCGGAAGCGGCATTTGGGGTCGATCCCTCGACCTGTTTCGTGTGCAAGGATTCGGGCAGGTGCTCGGCCTGGATTTCACGGCCGTCGCAAAGAATAACAGCATGAGCCATGCAGGCCTGTAGCTCTCGCAGGTTGCCCGGAAAATCGTGGGCGGAAAGCAGGGACAAGGCCTCGGGGCTCAGGCCGTCGACTTCATTGTGGTGCTTGGCGGCGGCCCGCTCCATGAAGACCCGGGCCAGGGTGGGTAGCTTGTCCTTGTAGGCGCGCAGGGGCGGCAGGCGAAGGGGGAGCAGGCTGATCCGGTAATAGAGGTCCTCACGGAAGGTGCCTTCTTGCAGCATGGCCGGCAGGTCCAAGCGGCTGGCGCAGAGTAAGCGCAGGTCGCTGTGCTCCGGCGCTTCTAGTTTATGGATGAGCTTGGCTTGTACATCCGGCGACAAGGCGCCCACCTCGTCCAAGAAGAGGCTGCCGCCGGCAGCCAAAGCAAGGCGATCGTCTTCTAAGTCCGAGCTTGAAAGCGAATCGCAGTTCAGCGAGACAAAGGGGCCTTCCGCTCGGCGGGAGTTTGCGTGAATGACGCGGGCCACCCGCTCTTTGCCTGTGCCCGCTTCTCCCTGGAGCAGGATGGGGGCGTCGGTGGGGGCGGCCTGCTCCAGTTGTTTTTCCACGCGCGTCCACTGGGGCGACAGCCCCCGGATGAACAGGAGGGCTTCTTCTTGAACCGGGCTCGCGAAGTGGGCCCGAGCCCTGCGCAAAAATTCCTCTGAAATTTCAGTGACTTTCTTCAGGGCCTTCAGGTGGCTGTCGTCGAAAATGCGGGGACGGAGGTCGAAGGTACTCAAAACGCCGATGACATGGCCCTTGGCTGAAATGGGCACAGCCGCGATGGAGCGTTCCTTGAAGTAGGGGCTGTGATGGGGGTCGCTCAGCCCATCGGGGCAGAGATAGGGCGCTTTGCGGGAATAGACCAGCAGGGGGATGCCATCGGGCCGGCCGTCGCCACGAGGGCGAATGAGTTTTTCCGGCAAGTTAATGAAAAGCCCTTCTTCCGCCAGGTAGCGCAGAGCCAGACCCTTGCGGGCGTCATCCCAAAGGAAAATACCGCCCGAACGAGCCCCCGTGCGCCGAAGGGCCAGGTCCATAATCCGCCGCAACAAGGTCTCAACATCAGAGATCCCAAGCACATCCTCGGTAGCAAGGCGCTTCTTGTTGGTTATTTCGTGCATATCTAGTTGCAAAGACTAGATCAGAAGTTGAATATTTGCAACAAATAGGCATCTGCGAAATGGGTGGCACTTGGTTTGATGTCGAGGACTTGACTCGTGTCATGCCTGAGGACTTGGCTCTTAGTGTTTGATTCGGTAGGTGTTTTTTGTGCTTCGTGAGGCTTGTGCGAAGTGGGTGGCACCTGGTTTGGCAGCACCTGGTTTGGCAGCACCTGGTTTGGCACCTGGTTTGTCGAGCACCTGGTTTGTCGGTGATGCGATCCTG
>JAUVAM010000283.1 GCA_030591745.1 Deltaproteobacteria bacterium | reverse complement strand
CCCAACTGAAAAGCGCCCTGTTCATGGTGCCCGGCGTAGCGGTCATCGTGCTGCTGGTCATCACGACCCTGGTGACCGCCATGGGCCTGGCCCGTGAGCGGGAGGCCGGTACGATGGAGCAGCTCATGGTCACGCCCATCAGGCCCATCGTACTTCTGACCGGTAAATGCCTGCCATTCGCCCTGGTGGGTCTTGTGGACATCACCGCACTTTTGGCCCTGGGCGCTTATGTCTTCGACGTGCCGATTCGCGGTCCCCTGCCCGTGATTTATCTGGGCACTCTGCTCTACTTGATGACCACCCTGGGTGCCGGCATTTTCGTGTCCACCTTGGGCCGCACCCAACAACAGGCCGTCCTGGGCGCATTTTTCTTCATGTTGCCGGCCATCTTGCTTTCCGGCTTCATGACCCCCATCGACAACATGCCGGACTGGGCTCAGGCGATCACTTGGCTGAATCCCTGTCGTTACTTTGTTGAGATCATGCGCGAGGGACTACTCAAGGGTGCCGGATTTTCCGAACTGGCTCCCCAACTGGCCTCCCTCGCCGGATTTGGTATTTTGATCCTGGGATTTTCCGCCCTGCGCTTTAGAAAAACCCTCAATTAGACTTAGCAAAGAGGGTATGTCCTCGAGCCTCGACTATCTCGACATGATGCAGTTCTCCAGCCTGAAGATCCGACGCCGACTCGAAGTTAATCACCCGGTTGCAGCGGCTACGCCCCGTCAATTGCCGGGCATCGCGCTGGCTTGGACCTTCTACCATCACTTCCACTTTTCGCCCGACATATTCGTTTAAGCTCGCCTTTTCGAGTTCAGACAAAAGGGACTGGAGGCGCTCAAGGCGCTCTTGCTTGACCGGGTCAAGCACGTCGTCTTCCAGGTGCTGGTCAGCCCAGGTCCCAGGTCGGGGCGAGTACTTGAAACTGAAAGCACCATCAAAAGCCGCCTCACTCACAGCCTCCAAGGTCTGGACAAAATCCTCTTCCGTCTCGCCGGGGAAACCCACGATCAGATCCGTGGTCAGGCTGATGCCCGGCACCTCTCGCCTTAATCGAGCCACCCGCTCCAAAAAATGCTCTCGGCTGTAGCCTCGACGCATGGCCTCGAGCACCCGATTCGAGCCCGCCTGCAAAGCCAAATGCAGATGTTCGCAAACGCTCTGGGCCCCAGCCATGACCTGAATAAGGGCATCGCTCAAGTCCTTTGGATGAGAAGTCGTGAAACGCAGACGCTCCATGGCCCCCTGGGCATCCAATTTCGCCAAGAGACTCGCGAAATCCGCCCCACTGTCCGGATCCCGGTAAGAATTCACATTCTGCCCCAGAAGGTTCACCTCCCGAACCCCACGACGCCCCAGTTCGGCAACCTCCTCTAAGACATCAACCACGGGCCGACAGACCTCCCTTCCTCGCACGAAGGGCACGATGCAATAGGCACAGAAGTTGTCGCAGCCCTTCATCACGGTCACATACCGGGCGATGGCCTTCGGCGTGGGACCCAGGGTCACAAAGCGTGGGTCGTCTATCCTGTGGGCCTCGGTGGCAACCACCGGGCCTCGGCCCTCCAAGAGACTCGCCGCCAACTCAGGCAGGCGGTCCAGCTCGTCAGGGCCCAAGACTCCATCGACAAAGCTTGAGCGCTTGATGATCTCTGCGCCGTGCTGCTGGGCCACACATCCGGCCAAAATCACCCGGGTCCCCTTCTGGTAACGCAGATGCTTATACCGGCCCGCCTCGCTCAAGGCTTTGTGCTCCGGTTTGGCCCGCACCGAACAGGTGTTGATGATGATCAGATCCGCGGCACCGGGTTCCTCTGCTCGCGTAAAGCCCGCGGCCAGCAACAAGCCGGCCATGCGCTCCGAATCATGCACATTCATTTGGCAGCCGAAAGTACGAAGAAAAAATGCCTTCATGAGGGATCTGTGACTTCGTCCGCCCCGGGATCATCAGAGTAGAAATCCTTGCTCACGGATTTCAGCGCGTCGAAGCTACCCTTCTCTCCTTGCAAACGAAGGGATCGAACCTGTGACATGGGCAAAAGCAAAAAACGAAGGTTGCCCTTCAGGTAAATGGTGTTGTCGTCGGCCCCGAGGAAAATACCGTGGTAAATCATACGATCCGCCACGACCTCCACCGGCTTTAAGAGAAATTCATCGAAGGAAAACTCCTCCAGGACCCCTTCCTTGGGTTCATTCCTCTTCATCATTCCCTCGTCGGCGCGAAGGCTCAGGCCGAGGTCCAAACTTGGTGCGGGCCTTACGGGTCGGATCGCCTGTCCGCTTCACTTTGATCTGGGGTTTCGGCGATTCGATCTCGCGCAGGGAGTCAGGCAAGTCGTCATCCAGTTTGCTTACGAATTTCTCGAAACGTTTGCGGACGATCTCGTCTAAGTGAATGAATTCAATGCCCATGCCGGGCAGCTCACCGCTTGACTTGGCCTGGGCCTCGGTGACGACCCACTTGACCTTGCCGGAGACATCAAAAAGCACAGGCACGTCCGGCAGAGAGAAGACGAGACGAACCTTGGCCCCAAGCGGCAAGGGGTCCTCGCTGTGGAGAAAAACACCACCCTCTGAAAAATTGATGGCGTAGTCACTAAGGAAACTGCCCACGGTCCGGTATTGAACTTGGACTTCGCTTACCGCCCGATAAGATTTTCTTTGATCTCGCGCCATTTTTCTCCAAGGACCTGAGGGTACATGGACAAAGCCTTCTGCGCAAGATTGAGAAGACTGAAGTCCCTTAGGGTCTTTCCTGCTGGAAGGGATTGCCGGCCAACATCCAGCCACGCTCGGCACCCAGCAGACAATGAGAAGATCCAGCGAAACAGGCTGCACGGGTGAATCGGGCTCTGGTGGCCAGACCCCGCAATCGGTGCCAGGTTTCACCGCCGTCGGCAGTGACGTAGGCTCGCCCCTCACTGCCCACGACCATACCGCGCAAATCGTCAACAAAAATCAAATCCATCAGAGCGCGGTCCGTGGGCGCGGACCTGGGCTGCCAAGTCTTGCCTGCATCCTGGGTCTCCATGACCAAACCTTGATCTCCAGCCACGAAAACTCGTTTGGGGCTCAAAAGAGCCAGAGCCCGCAAGGAGCCCCTGCCCCGCAATTTTTGTGACCAGGTCCGGCCCCCGTCCACACTTGAGAACACCGCCTGTTTCTCACCCACCGCCCAGCCACGGCGTCGGTCAAAAAATCGTACAGCCAGAAAATCCCTATCGAAATCAGCTCGATCCAAAGTCCAATTCACGCCCCCATCCTTCGTCCGCGCTACCGCTCCACTGCTGCCCACCACCCAGCCGTACCGTGCATCCAGGAAATACATGTCTTTCATAAAGAGATCGTCCCAGCGCACCAACTCCTTCCAATTTTGTCCGCCATCCACCGTGCCATACAACTGCCCGGTTCCCGCCAGGGCAAAACCTCGCTTGGCGTTGACAAATTGAAGTTGGCGACAGCTCTCGGGAGCCGTCGACGGAGTCCAACTCAGGCCCTCATCCGCGCTCCACTCCAGCAAGCCCTCGGCATTGGCTCGGTATGCCTTCTTCTTGCCCAGGGTTCCCACCGCCACAAAGGAGGAACCTACCTTGCCCAAGGCTCTGAAAACGAAATCAGGGCCCCGGCGCCGAAGCACACCCCGCGCGCCTCCATCGCCGACCAACAAGATCTCCCGGCCATGCCGGGCGGCAGCCCGCCATATTCTTTTGTGACCTGTGTCGATCCAACGCAAGCTCCCCTGATCCGACAGCAAGCCCAGCTTGCCCGGGGCCCCCAGCAACAAGGCGTGACCCCAGGCCTCTTCACTTGCGGGCCAGAGACAGATTGCAGGTCCCGGTTGCGCGGATTTTTCATCCACCCTCGCCGCCTGCCATGTTTTGCCGAAGTCCTTGGAGAATCGCACCTGACGCTTGCATCCGGTGGCCACCAATGCACCCTTCGCAAGCCAGGCTGCCCCCAAAGCTCCCCGGGGAAGAGGCCGACTATGCCCCCAGGCCTTGTCGCCAGGACGGCGCAAAAGCAAGCTGCCGTCATTGGCGATGGCCAATCGCGATCCGTCGGTAGCAATCCTGAGCTGCCGAATGCCCCCGGAGATTTTGGGACCCTCCTGGCTAAAACGGGCATCCTCCACATGTCGGTACAGCCAACCATCCGCGGGGGCCAATACCAGGCGACCTGCCTCGTCAAGGCAGATGTCGACGATGGCCCGACCATCGGGTTGGGCCAAGGCCTCAAAACGACGCCCCCCGTCCCGACTGCGCCACAGCCTGCCTCGGCTGATCATCCAGCCATGCAAGGTGCCTGTAAACAGAATTTTTGGGGCAAGGCTCTCCAGTTGCGAGCGGGCCTGTAAAGTCAGGCCTCCATCAGCTGAAGCAAAGAGTTCACCGGAAGCTTCCAGTAAATAGCAGGCGTCTTCGTCTGGGCAGCTGACGCTGAGGAAGTCATCAGGCACCAAATTTGGGTCGGTTGGTGCAAGACCTGCCAGCAGCCAGCCAAGCATCAAAAAATGCAGGTGCATGATCATGGTCAGAATCTCAGTCTAAAGGCGCGCTCAGCGGGGGGGCTTTTCCCTTATGCATGAGGGTCAGGCCCCGGATTTTTCGTCGAATGAGCGTCGCGTCATTCGCCTTGGGCGACCTTTTCAAATAGGTCTTTAACTGCTCGATGGACTTACCCAAATCACCTTTCTGGTGATAGGCATCCGCTAAGCTCTTGTAAAGATCACCCCGGAAGTTGACCGAAAGATCGCTTGACAAGGACTTTTGATAGTCGACGATGGCGCGGTCCAGGTAGGCCTGGTCCCGTTTACCCAGGCTCATCCTTTGGTAAATCTTGCCTCGATTGAAAAAAGCCGCCGGATAGTCTGGACGCAGGTCCAAAGCCTTGTTCAGGTTCTTCAAGGCGTCTTCCCACTGTCCCCGCTCCATGTAGCAATGCCCCAGCATGTTGTAGGCCACGGGGAAGTCAGGTTTGAGCTTCAAGGCCGAGTTGAACTCTTCGATGGCCTTGGTCAATAGCTCAGCCCGCTGGGTCCGATCCGTGGTGTGACGACGGCGGTTAAGCAAATGCTCGCCCCGGTCACGAGCCAAGACCGCGTCGTCGCTGATATAGACCATGGAGCCCGAGCCGAGGGAAAAGAAGCCATAGAAAGCCAATAGGCCAGCGAGGACGATAATGATTGCGATGATTATTGTTTTCTTAGCCATGTGCCTTGGATGCACCTATCGCGGTCAAGTTCCATGGACCCTCAGAAACACTACAGAGGATCGACGGTGAACTTGAGTTTGAGCTTGATCTGACCGCTGAGTTGACCGCCCGGGATGGTGCGAGTGACCGCCGTGTCCACGGAGATCTGGGTCTCACCCAACATGGCGAACTGAAGGCCCGGGATCAAGTAGTTGCTCATGATGTCCCGACCGTCGGCCGTAAATTGCAACTCACCCTCATCGGTGCTGCCGGCTTGGATGCTGGGGACCTTACCGATCAGGTCCGAGCTGTCGGCAAGCGCCGTCGTGCCCAATTGATCCATGTAGAGGTCCAAGGAGGGCATGTCGAAATTCAGCGTGTTCTGGTCGATGACGAACTGCACGTATTCAATGGTCACGCTCTTGACCTTGCCTGATTCCACATACTGGCGCAGTTCTTCCTCATCGCTCAAATCAATCTGCTGGCCGGGAATCTCCACCTCAAAGGTCTCCGAAAATGTAGGCACATCCACGCAAGTCCCAGCATTGCAGACCTCGGCGGGAATCTCGGTCATGCCGGCCAAATCAATTTGGTCATAAGGGGTGCCTTGTGAGTCCAAATAGGCCTGCAACTG
>JAUVAM010000322.1 GCA_030591745.1 Deltaproteobacteria bacterium | reverse complement strand
GCCAGGGAATAAATGACCTCGGCCGTGGCCCGGGTGGATTTCCAGTGGTTCATTTTTTTGTTCAAGAGCAGCCACAAAACCAGGCCGTCGGATTGGGTGTTTTTGGGTTCCAGTTCCATCAGGGTGCGCAGGGCGAAGGCGTGGGTCTCGATGGTGTCGTTGTACCAGAGCCAGCTTCGATCCTCGGGCGCCCAGAAGGTGCCCTGATCTTTTTTCGTTTGGGCCGAATCCATCACGCTTTCCCAGACCAGCTTGGCGTGTTTTGTCCGCTTGGCTCGATGCAGGGTGAGGGCCAGTTGGCCCTTCAAGTAGGGCGCGTGCTGCTTCCAATGCTTGAAGCTGAAGTTCAGCATTTCCTTGCGCTCAGCTTCGGAAAACCCGTGCCAGGAGGCATCCGGGTAATTGGAAAGCACGTAGTTGAGGAAGGTCACCGCTTCCCAGCAACAGTCGTGTTTACGCATGTTGACGAGGATCTCACGCAGGAAGTGGCTGTGCAGGTAGTTGAAAGCGTGCCGCACCACGGTTCTGGGTACGTCCACGTCGAACTCCCTGGCTTTCGCGAATCCGTGTAGCAGATAAGTCGTCATGTAGACCGAGGGCGGGCCGCCGGAGAACCAGGGGAAGGAGCCGTTGGAATTCTGCATTTTTTTCAGGCGGGCCAAAGAGGCATGTCTCTGCGCCCGGGCGATGCGCGGGTCCAAGACCTTGATCAGATCGCCGATGTCCTCTGCGCCGCCTTTGGCGGTGCGCAGCCAGGGGGTTTCTTCCAGGGCCATCTTGCGGTTGGCATCGTCGGCCTTCCAGGCTTCGGTGCGGGTGTCGCGGGCCGATAACTTTTTGGCCATGCGGGCCACGGCGGGATAATCCTTGTACATGGAAGAGAGAATGCCCGTGGACACGAAGCGGTTCAGGGTTTGCTCGGTGCATTCATAAGGATAGTTGATCATGTAGGGCAGGGCGGAGAGGACCTGGTAGAAAAGCTGCCCGTCCAAAGTCACCACCATTTGTTCGTCGACCCGACTGGGATCGTCGTTTTTGGCCAGGTCTTCAAAGAAGAGCTCCCGTTGTTCGGCGTCTTTTAAAGTCACGAAGCGAGACTGGAAGAGGTGCATGCGACCGGGCAACAAGGGGATGGGTCGCAATTCGCCGTCTGAGAATTCGCCTGAGCGAGCCTGCACCCGGATGGCCACCTGGCCCACCCGCGCCGGGGCGTGGACGATGAACTCCAGGTTCGTACCGGCACCTGCTTCCACCGAGAAGGGCTGTCCCTGTGCCTTGTCCGTGGAAAGCCCGAATTCGGCGAGCAGGCTTTTTTTGCTTTCCGGATCGATGATGTCGAAGTCCAGTTTGCCTTCGATTTTGCGCTTGGATGCGTTGTTGACCACCACCTTGATGCGAGCCTCGTCACCTTCCCGCAGAAAGCGGGGCAGGTAGGGCCGCACCATGAGTTCCTTGACGCTTTGCGCTTCTTTCATCAGCGAGCCCGAGGCCATGTTCTTGGTGATGGCGTGCAGCCAAACCTTCCAGGAGGTGACGCTGTCGGGCACGGTGAAAACGATGCGGGCTTCACCCTCGGGGCCGGTGCGAAGCTGGGGTTGCCAGAAGGCGGTCTCTGAGAAGTTTGTGCGCATGGTTTGGGCCGGGGCTTCGGGGGCATGGCTGCCGGCGGCTGGAGTCTCGAGCAGACCAGATGCCTCTCGAGCCCGACGAGCACCGCCGCCGCCCTTGCCTATGGTGCGCTTGTCCGCGATTCCGGCCCGCCCCACGCCTCCGTCTCCGTCTTCTTTAGCGTCACTCAGCGCATCTGTTGACCGGGCGGGTTCTGCGGCTGCCTCCAGCGGCGCGTCAACCATATCGCCGGCCAAGCGATTGTTTCCAAGGGGTCCGCGCAGCATGCGTTGATGGCGAGATCCTGGGCCCCCCAAGGCATAGCCCGAGATGGCCTTTAGTGCGTCGATATGCAGCTTGGGATAGGAACCGGGCCCCTTGAATCCCAGACTTTCGATCCAGATTCGTCGGGCGGTCCGCAGGGTGCTCACGCACTGGGCAGCGCCTGAACGATTGGGGTAGAGGCGGATCGGATCAAATGGGTTGTGCGGCGTGAAGCTGTCCAATGAACGATCGTACATGTAGGCGAGGATTTCGGCTGCCGGCACTGTCGCGTCTGTTCCCGTGGTCTTGCTGACCTTGATCGTCCACTCCTCCGTCTGGCCGGGCTTGAGCTTGTCGCGGAAACTGGAAAACTCGATCTTCAGCTTTTTTTCGTCCCAGGGCACGAAGACGTTTCTCTGCATGGAGATGAACTGGTGGTCGCGCACCAGCCAAAGCATGACCGTGAAGCCGCCTCGATGCTCTGCTTTGATGGGGATCTCGATGAGAGCCGGATCCTTGCCTGCCGTGTATTGATGACGCTCAATGTGGGCGCCATTTCGGTGGATTTCGTAGAATAGGGGCTGATCGTCGAGGCCCGAGGTGGCCAGCACGCGGGCTGTCCCACCCACCGAGACCTTGGGTGATTCGATAAGCAGCATGGCGGGCAGGGCCGGGGCGAAGTCGAGGTCGCCGACTAAGAATTCGGTCTGGGCTTCGAAAGGGGTGCCGTAGTCGTCTTTTGTCTCATAGCGCAGTCGATAGACGCCGGCGGGCAGGCTAGCCAGTTCGATTTCAGCCTTGCCTTCCGCATCGTGCTTGAGTTTTCCGCGGGCCAGCTCTTTGCCGTCGGCCCAGCTTCGCAGCACGGCCTGGGCGTTGTATCCAGGGCTGTGTCGCATGCGTTTCAGATCGTCCGGACTCAGGTATTTTTTGGAGGTCTCGTCCAGGCCCAGCAACTTTTTGGGCTGGTCAGCCGGCAAAAGACAGTGTTTTGCTTGCTTGAGCGCCAGCAGGCGCCAATTTCCATCGCCCGCGGCCGGACTGCCGTCCAAATCGCTGCGATGCATGGTCCAGGCGCTGGACTTTCCAGCCAAGGCGAAGCCCTTCTTGGCTTCGAAGCGGGCTTCGACTGCCACAAAGCCCAGCCTGAAAGAGCGATCCGCGCCGCGGGTTTCGCCGCCTTCATCGGTGACGTCGGCGTGTACGGCGTAGCGGTAACTCAAGTGCTTGTCGCTGCCTAAGCGCTTGTCTGCTTCCGGCGTGAATTGGATGGTGAACTTGCCTTCGTCGTCCAGGGTGGAGGTGCCCTGGGCCACCATTTGGTTTCGGTTGGTGGAGGAGATGCCGCCCCACCAATACCACCATGAGGGATAGACCGGAGCTCGACGCACCTGCCAAACCACCTGTCCTTCGGTGACGGGCAGACCAAAGTAATAGCGGGCCTCCCCCTGGACTTCGGCCGGCTGGTTTAAGCGCAGGGCCTGCTCGGGCTCTAAGAGTTTGGTCTCAAAGGTGGGGCGTTTGTATTCCTCGACTCGGATGGACTGGCTGTGGTTGATGGCGCGCAGGCTCCATGCACCCAGGGCCCGGCCTGCCGGGATTCGAAAGGAACCGGCCGCCGTGCCGAATTCGTTGCTGGTCAGAACTATTTTGTCCACTTCCTGGTAGTTGGCGTCCATCAGCCGAACGCGCAGCTTTCGTTTCGGGCTGATTGAAAGCTTGCCCAGATCGGCTCGGCCCGAATAGACCACGGCCTTGAAGTGAATTTCTTGGCCCGGCCGATAGATGCTTCGATCCGTATAGAGGAGAGCCGAGGTGGTCTTTCTCGGTCTGTCGCGACCCCAGCCATAGATGTAGTTCGGATCGATGGCCATCTGCGCCCCCTTGGAGGCGAAGACAAACTGTGAGTGATTTTGGCTCAGCTTGAAGCGAGCGTGACCGTCTTTGCAGTGGTGCAGGGTTTTCGTCGGACGGTGTCCATGGCGCCAGTCGGTGCGATAAAGGACCATCTTGGCGCCGGAGACGGGCAGGCCGGTCTCGCCGGAGACGAGCATGGCGTCCAAAGTATCGCCCTCAAGTTGGGTGACCAAGACCAGATCGCTGACTAAGATGTGCACGGACTGAAGGAGATTGTCGGTGCGGCCGAATTTTTCTTGCCCCGAGGCGACGATGATCCAGGCGCCGGGTTTCATCTTTGGAGGCGTGATGATGCGTCGATGCATGCTGAAGTCGGGGGTGGCTTCCAAGTCCACCTGCCAGCTATATCCAGCTTTGCGATTTTTCATCCAGCTTCGGATTTTTCGGTAATCCGGCAGCAGGTTGTGGTCCTTGCTTTTTCTGAGTTGGGCGGGGAGATCATAGACATAGGCGCGAAAATAGATGCGCTTCAGGTTTTTGTAGCTCAGATCGATGGAGGGCTTGTTCGGGGCGTCTGAGGCCATGGCCGATAGTTGGTAGGCAGGTCGTTCGATGTTCTTGATCAAGTAATCACAACGCTTGCCGCCCAGGCTTTCCGGGAAAGCCTCCAGGCCTTCGGCTGCAATGGCTCGCGCCCGGATGTTTTTCTCGGCGTCTTGCTCGGCCAGGGTGAACTGGGCTAGCTGGTGCATGCCCAAAGACCACCAGGGAAGCTTCTTGAGTCCCTGTAGGTTCGTTTTTAATTCGACGCGGATGGCCTTGCGATCGGCCTCCATGCTCAGATGTTGGTGCAGAGCTCGAAGGCGTTCTAATCGGGCTTCGAAGGCTGCCTCGGGTCGCTGTTGCTCCCGATGCCAGTTTTCCAGGTCGGCTGTGATGGCGGCGATGCGCTGCAAGGGATGGTGCGGGTGCAAGGGATTGCCCAGATCCTGGTTTGCAAAGAGGGCTTTCAAGTCCAGGTTGTACAAGCTGTTGGACTCGGTCGGGCTCCAGCCCTGACTGTCGCGGAGGAGGCTCACCCACAGGTAGGCTGTGGTGTCTCTCAGGCTGCCACGGATATCCCGGGGGTAGTTATTGAGGCGCAGGTATTCTTCCAACTGCTTGGCGGGGATCTTGCCCAGTTGGTCGCGGTGTTGCCAGGCCCTCCCCAGGGCCCGATGGGCTTCGGCGTATATTTGCCCCATGGTCCAGGCCTTGAGATCCACAGGCCCCTTGCTCCGAACCTGTTCTCGTTTTCGGATTTCCCAGGAATAGGCGCGGCTGTACTGAATAAGTCCCTGGGCGTGGTAGAGGTTCAGCGCGGTTTGGCTCAACAGATCTTTTGGCCATTCCTGCTCCAGCAAAAAGCGTACGGCTTTTTCGTAGCCGTGGAGGCCTGAGCGCATCTGCACCAGATTGAGCAGGCAGCGGGTTTGTTCCTCTCCGTCGTTTTTCGTCTTGGCCTCGGCCAGCATGCCTTCGACTTTTTTAAGCGCGGCCTGGACCTTCTGCTCGCCGAGCCGATTTTTTACTTCTTTCCAGGACTCGGACTTCTGGCCGGTCCAGGCCTTGAGCGGCCAGGGCTTCGGGGGCTCGATTTTGGGCAGGGGTTTTTGGGGTTTGGTTTTTGGGGCTGCCTTGGCCACGCGCGGGCTCACCGGCTCTTGAGCCGT
>JAUVAM010000233.1 GCA_030591745.1 Deltaproteobacteria bacterium | reverse complement strand
GATACACAGGCGACGGTGCGCATCTTTTTCCGTGGGGACCTGCAAGCCTCTTACGAATACACCTCCCCCATGACCGGCAGTTGTGACACCTGGAATGTGGCGCAGATCGATTGGGTGGACCACGACAATCACAGCGTGACCTACGAGGGCGGTGCTCACTCCTCGCTCTGTTGCCAATAGCTCTTGGGGATTACAAACCAGCTACGATGGGGAGATTCGCTGGCGGGGTAAGGCGGATGTGGCGGGCGATGCGGATGAGTTGCAGGGCTTCTTTGAGGCCTTGGCGTTCCGCCTCCATGTTCTGGCGGCCGCGGAGTTCTTCGATGCGGCTGTGGAAGCGCTGCAGGACATCGGCTTGAGAGGCCTTTAGGGGCAGGCTTTGGATATGGGTATCGAGGTCGGCTGGCGTCAAGGCGGAACCCGAAGCCGGGCTTGGGCTGGCTGCCAGTAGGCAGGCGACAAAACATGCGGCGCTTAGAAATTTCAGAGAGAATTTATAAATGGGCATGATCATCTCCTGTCTGTGAGTGAGTATCCTACATGTAGGTCGGGGTGGTCAAGTTTTTGGCTTGTTCGGCTTGCGTGGCCCTTTCGCAAGAGGTAGAATTTTCAACTTCAAACGAACTGCTTTTGAGGCCATGCGCATGAAGACTGATTTCGCCAAAGGGGCCTATGGCCTGCTTTTGCTAAGCCTGCTTTTGGCCCAATTGCCCGCCTGCCAGCGCACAAAACAGGAGCCCGCGGAAAACCACGAAGAAGTGCTGTCGCCAAGGGATTCGACGCCGCCTATCCAGAAACGCATCAACGAGGATGAAGTGGGCGGCTACGAAGAGGTCATCACCCAGGCACAACAAGCTCCCTCAAGACGGGACTCTGCTTTTCGAGAGGGCATGGTTGGCGATGTTCAGCTGCTTCGGGTTTTTGCCGATGGTTTCAACCAGCTTGGCGCCAGGGATAGGTTGCTCGCATACCATTTGGCGAGGGCTGCTTTGGCGGGGCGGGATATCGCCTCCGAGCAGATCAGCCACCGCGGATTGGATGCCAGGCATATGACCGAGTGCATCCTCAAAGAGAACCAGGTCAAGGAACCCGCCGTGGAAGCGGAGTTGTTGAAGTACATGCACTTGTTGGGGATCCACCTAAGCTACTACGATCGACTGAGCGGCAAGAAATTTCTGCCCGGCGTGACCTTCGAGCAGTTTGATGCCGCGGCTCACGTCGCTTATGCCGCCGGTGGGCCCATGGGCTTGAACCGGGGCGAATCCTTGGAAGAGCGACTGGAGGGTCTGAGGCCTTGGCTTTTTGACAAGACGAAAGGGCCTCGTCGTTGCGCCTTGACGGGCCTGACCAACAGGAGCAGCTTGCGTGACTGTAGTTTGAACCTATACCGCGGCGTGAGTTTGAGGGAATTGCGCAATTTTGAAGAGCGCTTTCCATTCAATTCCAGGTTGGCGCGCATCGGCGGCAAGTTGGTGGAGGATATTTACCGAACAGGCGACAAACGAACGCAGATTCCGCCGGGCCGCTATTCGGAGGAGCTTGGACGGGTCATCGGACGATTGCACGACGCCACCAGGGTGGCGGGGCGGGGAGAGCGCCGTATTTTGGCGGACCTGGTTGAGCATTTTTCCTCAGGGGACCCCTTCGCTTTCGACAGCGCCATGCGCAATTGGCAGAAGCTTGACGCCGGCATCGAGTTCCATCTGGGGTTTTCCGACCGCAGTTTGGACCCGCGGGGCGTTAAGGGGGTGTACAGTGGCGTGGTTGGCCTGGTGGACAAGGCTGGTACCTCCAGGTTGGATACCTTGCTGCGTCAAATTCCCTATTTTGAAGGACGTATGCCCTGGTCCCGAGAGTACCGGCGGAAATGGCCCAGCCTGCCCAAGGTCAAGTCCGTTCAGGCTCTGGTTGGTACCGGCAGCGCCGGGCCCATATGCCAGATGGCCTTCTCCTTGCGACCTGACTGGGAGTCGGGCGAGCGCTCGGCCGGCAAGGTTTTGATATTCTCCAATGTCATCGAGAGCATGCGCAGGGCGGTGGTCGTGCCCGCTATGAAGGAGTTCCTTCCGGCCGGTCGAAGGGAGCGCGATTTGGACCACCTGAGGGATGTGTACGGCATGCGCGTGGCCATTCGTGAAGTGATGGGGCGATACCTGGGTCAGACCGATTCCAAGTTCTTCAAAAGGCTCAGGGGCATGGGCTTGGTTTTACAAGAACTGAAGGCGGAGTTGGTGGCGCTGTGGTTGATGGATGATCCCAAATTGGTGGAACTGGGCCTTGTTTCGGGCAGCGCCGCCTTCGAGGTGGCCTTGGACCAGTTGTTGGTGGAAGGCCTGGTGGCCGAATCATTGGGCACATTCAACTCGCAGCGTCCCCAGGAAATGGCCCGACGAGCTCTTCTTCGCTACTTGGTGGAACGCTCCGGCGGGATCGCCTTCGAAGAAGTGGACGGCAAGATCTATCCTCAAGTAAGCGATATCAAGGTCGTTCGCGAGGCGATACGCAAGTTGCTCTTGCGCTGTGAGCGCATCATGGCCGAGGGTGATCGGGTCAGCGCGCTACGCCTTCTGGAGCGCTACAAGGCCGCGCCGTCCTGGCCTGAACTCACGCAGGTGGCCGAAAGGGCCAAGGCCGCAAAGCTGGGCCGTCTAAACGCCTGCATCATGCCCAAACTGCGCCCCTTGTCCGGCCCCGGTGGTCGCTACAAAGATGCATCGGTAAGCCACAAGGAGTCCCTGCACAGGCAGTTGATGCGCTACAGCCGCTACTAGACGTTCTTGATGAGGCGCAATCTTGCCACTTGAGTCAAAAACGAAAGCACAAGCCCAAGAGGCAGAACGTCTTGTGCCGTGTCGCGAAGCGACATGGCGCTAGACATTTTCACTCTAACTACCTTGAAATCTTGAATCTTCCCCCCTGGATTGCTATCATCTTGCCCCATGGCGAGTCGATCCAGCCCTTTCACTTTATCGGTCAAGTTGGTCCTTTTGGTTTCGGGTCTGGTGCTCGCTGTTTCATTCACCATGGCCCTGATCATGGCCTTGCGAACGGCCGATGACCGGCGAGAGTCCATGGATGCTCAGGTTCGTTCCTTGGGCCAGATGTTCGGGGTGATGCGCGGGGCCGGTTCGGTGCGAAAGTATGATCCAACCTTGCTCATGACTTTCGTCGAGCACGCCGATAAAATGGGCACGGGTTTGGCTTTTGTGTTGCTGATGGACGGGAACCAAAAGCTTGAGCCAGGCAGTAGTATGAATCTGACCCTTCTGGCCGAGGCGGCCCCTGGTTTGGCGGCCAGAATTAAAATGATCCAGGAGGGCGAGCAGTTGGCTTTGCTGCAGGCCCATTCCTGGGAAGATGAGAGCATTCGCATAAAGCGAATCCAGATCAAGGACTCGGGGGGCAAGATCATCGGCGTGGTGCTCTTCGGATTCTCCACGGTCCACGTGGAGGCTGAGCTGCGTCAGTCCATCACCACCCACGCCATGATCACCCTGGCGGCATTTTTCATAGGCGTGTTGCTGGCTACGTTTATGGCCAAGCGTTTTACCCGTCCAATCCGTATGGTGGCAGACGCCATGCAGAGGGTTTCGGACGGCGAACTGGATCAGACGCTGGCGGTGACGCGTCGAGATGAGATTGGAATTTTGGCTCACTCCTTCAATTTCATGACACGGGGACTTCGGGAACGCGAGCGCATCCGCAACACCTTTGCCCGATATGTCTCCGATCAGGTGGCCGAGCGCATTTTGAAGGAGCAGGATGAACTGGACTTGCTGGGCGAGATGCGGGCGGTCACTGTGTTGTTCTTGGATATTCGGGGGTTTACATCTTTATCCGAGCACATGCATCCCCGCGAAGTGGTCGGTTTGTTGAATGACTATTTTGAGATCATCATCGAGGTTGTTTTCAAATATGAAGGCACGGTGAACAAGTTTATTGGGGATTCCATCATGGCCATCTACGGTGCTCCCAGCGAAATCGATTTTCCCGAGCTCAGGGCCGTCATGACCGCCGTAGGAATTCAGCAGCAGGTACACAAGCACAATGCCTTGCGTATGGCCGAGGAGAAGCCGGTGGCCCAGTTTGGCATTGGTATTCATTCGGGTGAGGCCATCGCCGGAAACATCGGCTCCGCGCGACGCATGGAATACACGGTCATTGGCCGTGATGTGAATCTGGCCCAGCGCATCGAGGCGTCTACTCGCGAAGGCCAGGTGCTCGTTAGCGAAACTACTTTTTCTAAAGTGCGACCCTTTGTGAAGGCCCAGGCCAAAGAAGCCGTTTTCATGAAGGGTATCGTTGAACCCATCTCCTTGTTCGAGGTGGTGGGCTTGAAAGTGGATTCCTTGCAGCAGGCCAAGGAGATCAAGTTATGAAATCGAAACCAGGGCGAAATTGGAAGTTGAGCGTAGGTTTGGTGGTCGTGGTCTGTGGATGGGGCATGGCTTGTGATCTGAAGGGCGACAAAGCCCAGGAGGATCTGACCATCGTAGTCGAAGCCGATCGCTCCAAGCTCACCGAGCAAGAAAAACAGCTGAGCGCTCGATTGGATGAGTTCGAGAAAGAGCGAGAGCGCATGAGGGCTGAACGAGAAGATTTGATGAAGGCCAAGGAGCAAATCAAGGACAAGGATGCTGACCAGGCGCAACGCATCAAGGAGAAGGAGTTGCGCCTGTGGTCCAAGGAACGGACCATGTGGAAGCGTGAGTCCGCATTGGATAAGGAAAAGAAGAAACTGGACACCAACAAGACGAGTTTGCTGTCCATGCCTGTTTCCAGGGCGGGAATTAAGTCGAACATGCCCGGGCGCGAGGCCAACATGGCGAGCCGGGAATCTTCCTTGGCGGGTCGGGAAAAAGAACTCAGTCGGCGAGAAGCACGTGTGGCTGAACGCGAGGCCGCCCTGGCTGTCAGGGAAAAGGGTTTGGCGAGCCCCAGGATCATCACCATTCCTCAATCAAGGTCGGGCTCTGGCCGGGTCTCAAAGAAGCTGGCAAAGCGTGCTTATCGCCGAGCGCTCAAGGCGATGAGCGGCAAGGGCATTCTGTCTCAGGATTTGCCACCTGAGTTGCAGGGCGTGAAGGCCGACATTAAGAAGGCGTTGAACAAGAAGGATTATCGCTCGGCCCGTGATCTCTCTGAGCAATTACGCGCCGCATTGTCGGCCATGGTGGTGGATGAGGGCTTCATTAAGCGGAAGTTCGCCAACCTCAATAATATGAGCCGAAAGAACCCACCCAAAGATTCGACCAAAAAGAAGAAGGTCAAGTCCCTGCTCAGGACGGCAACACAACTTGTGGCTGATGGGCAGTTCAAAAAGGCCAATCGGTCCTTGAATCGTATCTATAGCTTGCTTAGGCGTTGACATCGGCTGAGCAGGTCGGAGGAGTATCATGTCCCGGATCGGCATCGTTTTGCTTTTGTGCATCACCATCGGCGGCGCGGCTGCCGGCATTCATTTTCTTGTCTTTCCACACATGCAAGAGATCCAACTGGAGCAAAGCGCCGAGGCCCTGGCTCTCGGCGTTGACCTTTTGCAGGAGATGGATTTGGCGGACGAAGGCTGCCTGGTGCGCAAGGTTTCTGATTTGTCGAGGAGGGAAGGCCTTGCTCGATTGCTGAGCAGACCCCGAAGCGAATTTGGTGGGGCAAAAGAATGGCGTAAGAAGCTCTTGTCCGAGCTGGATGCGATGTTGACCGCAGCCGAAAAGGTCACGCCAGGTCGGGTGAAGCCTGTCATTCAGGACTTTTTTGTACTGGACGCCGAAGGCAAGGGTCTGGTGCGCAATACGGATCCTTTGTGGAGAGGCAAAGACCCTTCAGACAATAAGGAGATCATGAAGGCCGTGGTTGCGGCCTGTGCTGGGCAAACCACGGCATTGCTGGTGGAGGACAAGCAGGGCTTGCTGCGTGTCGTGGCCGCGCCTGTGGGGAAGGCCAAGTCGGTGGGGGCTGTGCTCCTTGTTACCTCGCCTTTGGACGATCGCCTCGCCAAGGCGCGCATCAGCGAGATGAAAGAACCTGTTCATTTCGCATACCTGTCCCCTGATGGAAAGATTTTGGCCAACAACCTGTCCGATGCCCGGAGCCAAATTCTTGGCGCAAAGATGGCAGGCTCGTCCGAAATGATTGAGCAGGTCCTGGGTGGCAAGGTTTTTGAGCCCAGTCTGCTGGAGGGCAAGGGACAGGTTTTGCAGTACGCGATCCAGGCCGTGGAGGCGGGCGACAATAAGTCCCAGGTGGCCTTGGTTACTTTACGCTCCACTCAGGACAGTCAGCGCTCCTTGCAGGAGATGATCATGTACCTTTGGATAGGAGCCGGTGTGCTCTTCTTGGGCATGATCTTCGTGGTGATGGTTTTTGGCGGAGGGCTCATGCGCACCATCCACCGCCTGGAACGGCAAATCCGAGACGCGGCCGGTGGAGATGAGAAGGAAGAAGAGAAAGAAGAAGAGAAAGAAGAAGTGAAAGAAGAAGT
>JAUVAM010000277.1 GCA_030591745.1 Deltaproteobacteria bacterium | reverse complement strand
GATGTGCCCATCGGCTCCCACTTCCTTGGCTCGATTTTCATCGAAGGCCTCAAATGTGCCCGCCAGAAGCAAGACGGGAATGCCTTGCAGGGAAGCATCTGCCTTGATGGCCTGGCATACCTCATAGCCGTTTTTCTTTGGCATGATCACGTCCGCCAGGACGATATCCGGTTTCATTTCCTTCGCTTTGAGGATGGCATCTTCTCCGTTGTCAACCGAAGTGATGTCAAAATCCTCGTTAGCAAAAGTGATATTGACCACGCGCTGGATGGTGATGCTGTCATCCGCTAAAAGCAGGGTCTTGGGCATCAAGGCCTCCTTCGCATCCCCGGCGGGCTTTTCGTGGCCGGAGTGCCCTGGATGTTGGATCGTGTTCCTCGCCTAACTAAGTAATAAAACGAAGCTTCACGTAACACGAAGAAGCTGGGCTGTCAAGAGATCCTCAAAATCAGATCTTGTCAGGAAAAGCATTTGACGTGCTGCGTCATTTGGGTTATTCTGAGTCTGTTATCTAGTTGATTCGGAGGATTTAGAGCTTTGTTCACCTTACGATATTTGAAAACACTTCCATCCTATCTGAACGGATCTCTCAAGCAGACCTTGGCCACCATGGAGCCCCAGCGCAGCTTTTCTGATTCAGGCTTGCCCTTGGCGGTCATCCCCGGCGCTTTTTGCACAAGCAGCGTCATGAATCGGCTGGGGCAGCGATTTGAAGCGGCTGGACGCAGGGTCTTGCCCTCGCCGAATTTTCCTTACTATCTGTCCGCCTTTGCCAATCTTTGCCCTTTGGAGCAGGCTGTCGATATCTACCTGAAGTGGCTGGATGGGCTGGCGGATGAGGCCAATGTGAGTCGAGTGGATGTGGTGGCTCATTCAAATGGGGGCTTGATCGCCATGCTGGCCCAGGAGCGACTGGACCGTCACGAGGCGACGAGCCGGGTGCAGATGGAACGAATGGTGACCATGGCTACGCCTTTCGGTGGTTTCCCAGGGGCTCGCGCATTGGGCTGGCTGATTCCCTGTTGTCGCGACCTGGAGCAAGAGGGACAGATTTTGCAGCGTGCAGCAAAGGCTGAGCGGTTGGTGGTACATCAACTGGTATCGGCTGGGGATTCCCTGATTCCGCCGGTCAACCAGGTGATGCCAGGGAAATCACGAACGGTGATGGATGGTTTTCAGCATATGGATTTTATCGTCGGAGCGGGGGACAAGATCGATCGGACAGCGGAGGCGATACTCAAATGGTTACCCTCGGATTAAGAAAAAAGAAACAAGTTAAGGAAACAAGCTCAGAGAGAAAGCCTGAGCGTCTCGGATCTTTGCGCTGGTTGAAATCCTTGATTGTGGATCCGGTAAATCCGGACGATGTGGATGGTTTTGATCCTCGCATGATCAGCGCGGTTCGTCCTTTTGCCGAAAGCTTGGCCCGGCATTATTTGCGTATGGAGATCAAGGGCTGGGAAAACATCCCGGACGGCCCGGCCTTGATGGTGGGCAACCACAACGCGGGCATTACGTTTTTGGAGACCTTTGGGTTGTTTTCTCGCTGGTACGATCACCGACCAGACGACATCCTGCACTGGCTGGTGCATGATGCCATGCTGGCCATGCCGGGACTTCGTACTTTTTTGTCCAGGGGAGGCTGTGTGCGCGCTTCCCATAAGACGGCGGATATGGCCTTGGACTTGGGCCGCAAAGTCGCCGTTTTTCCTGGTGGCAACCTGGAGGCTTTCCGCCCCTACAAAGATCGCTACAAGATAGTCTTTGGCGGGCACAAGGGTTTTGTTCGCCTCGCTTATCGTCACGGGGTGCCCATTGTGCCGATCGTGATCGTGGGTGGCCACGAGAGTTTCTTTGTGCTCCACGATGGTCGTCGGGTAGCCAAGATGCTGGGGATTAAGCGATTTTTGCGCTCGGACACCTGCCCCATTTTCGTCGGCTTGCCCTGGGGCATCGGCTTGGGACCCATTTTTCACCTGCATCTGCCCACCAAGAGTCATATCCGAATTCTACCGCCCATCCAGGTGAAGGATTTTGGGAACGGCGAAGACGGGGATGAGGCAGCCATCGATGCCATCTATGCAGCGGTGACCAACTCCATGCAGGCCATCATGGACGAAGTGGCAGCCGAGCGGCGCTACCCGGTCCTCGGCTGACGGGGTTTGGATATCAGCAATTAGGCGGTTGGGATTTGGGGCGGCAGGCCGCTCTCTTCGTGTACACGAATCAAATAGCCCAGGATCATCAGCGACGAGGCATTCTCCATCTGTTTGGCCGGGTCGGCGTTCATGACTTGTTTGGCATATCCGAACATGATCGTGGCCAGATCCTCTCCGACCGTCTCCCCGATGATTTGTTGCAACCTGTCAGGCCGCATTTTGGCCAGGTCGTTCAAAAAAACCAGAGCCAGTTCTTTTTTGGTGGCGATGTCCATCCGGACAAGTCCTTTCAGAATAGCATTTCTTCGGTCAGTTCATGGATGCGTTTGACGATTTCTTCAGGGCCTGCGCTCTTGCTGACAAAGCCATCCGCACCGGAGCGTTCCGCAAGCGCCGCAAGCTCGCTTTCTTCCAGGGTAGAGAAGAGCAGCACTGGCGTTGATTCGGTCTCCAGCTTCTTCTTGAGTACACGACAGATGTCATCTCCTGAAATGTCCGGCATTTGAATGTCGGTGAGGATGATTTGAGGCTGTTGCTCCTTGAGTCGTTGTTCGAATTCGACCAGCGAATTCGCTGTTGCTACATCGAATCCGGATTCTGATAGAGCCAGCGCCATCATATTCAGGACAATTTCACTGTCGTCCAGGACCAAAATTCGAAGTTTCTCGGTCATGGTTCTCCTCATCGCCGCACGGCGGATCGTTCGGTGGTCATTTTGGCCCGACAAGCGTTTCTGATCAAATCACAATTCAGGGGAAGGGCCGCAAGTTCAGGGTGAGTGGGAGCCAAGCCCCGGTCCATGACCGACAGGGCGTTGCGAAAGGCTCTTTGGGCCAATTGTGTTCGTCCAAGGCGAGAAGTGATGAGGCCCTGGTAATAAAACCCCAAAGAAAAGTTCTTCTCCAGGTAGAGAAGGCGACGAAAATGCTCAGCCGCTTCAAGGTCGAGTCCCAGCTGGAACAAAGTCAACCCGGCCAAGAACAAGGCATGTGGCTCGAGGGGATTTTTTTCCAGGATCATCGTCAACCAACTGCGCGCTTCTTCTAGCGCCCCACGATCAAGCGCCAAACGACCCAAGGCGATGCCGATAGTGTGTTCCGAAGGCCAGCGTTCGCGTGCTTCCAATAAAAGGATGTTGGCATTATCCATTTCACCGGCCTGGCGGAAGGCCTCTGCCTTATCGATTTCTGAATCCAGGGTTTGGTCGGGAGCGAGTTTTGGCAACGAAGGTTGCGAAGTCGTCTTCACCGTAACGGAGGGGCGCATCTCGATGCGAGGCATGAGTGCGGGGGCAGCCTGTTTTGGGGTGCTGTTTCCGTTTTCATTGCGTCGATAGATGAAGGCTTCGCCTCCTTGTTCGAGACTGAAGCCCTCACTGAGCCGAAAGAGAGACTCACAGGCCCCGAGAAAGAGGCTGCCCCCAGGGTGCAGGTTCTGGTGGAAACGTTTGGCGATCGCCCGGATGGTGGACCGGCTGAAGTAGATGAGCACGTTGCGACAGAAGATGATGCTCCAATTCTCATCGTCCAGCCGGGGATAGGGCACGTCCACCAAATTGTGCTGGCGAAAGTCGACGTAGCGGCGAAGGCTTTTGCTAACCCGATGGAGGCCATCGCCAGCCGGTTCGAGGAAGCGTCTCTCCTCTACGGTTAATCCGATCAGCGTTCTGTCCGAAAAGACCGCGGTTCGGGCATCTTGCAGGGCCACAGTGGACAAGTCGGTGCCAAGGATCTGGGCCTGTTCCGACGAGATGCCACAACGCATTAAAGCCAAGGCCAGGCTGTAGACTTCTTGTCCGGTGGAGCAGCCGGCGCTCCATATACGAATCGGCCCGCCATTCCGGGCCAGCTCGGGCAAGATGCGTTTTTCCAGCAGTTCAAAATGAGGCCTGTCGCGGAAGAACGAGGTTTTGTGTACCAGCAGCATGTTGCTCAGCTCCTGGAGCTCCGTTCCTCCAAGCCCTGACTCTCTCAGCCGGGCTATGTAGTCGGTCACATTGTTCAAGTTCAGCTTCGCCATTCGACGCATTACGCTGGCACTAAGAAAAGACTCTCGACTTCCATCGGATTGCAGACCGGTGTGCCGGCTCACCAGTTTGCGTAATTTTTCAATTTCGTCATGGTTCGGGGGCGTCAGGTTTTTCCAGTTGGACGTGACGGCCGCCTGAACCGCGCTTTTGCCGAAAGGGCTCACGAAGTCGATCTCATGGCCTGGGTTAGGCCGGCGATATCCAGGGTGACTTCCACCGCGCCGATTTCCACGGCAGAACGGGGCATGCCATAGATTAAGCAGCTGTCTTCGTCTTGAGCGAGGCAGGTGGCACCGACCTCGCGCATGCTCAGCAGTCCATCCGCGCCATCCGCGCCCATGCCGGTGAGTATGATGCCCAGGGCTTCCGGTCCGAAAATTTGGGCCACGGATTGGAACATGGGGGTGGCGGACGGCCGGTGATTCCTAATGGGCGGTGCCGTGGAAAGGCTGATTCGCTTGGCCGTCGCCAGGTTGAGATGATGTCCGGCTGGGGCTACATAGACACAACCCGGCTCTAAGACCTCGTCGGCTTGAGCGACCTTCGCGTGGACCGCGATTTCACTGCCCAGCCAGCGTGTGAACCCATCGAAGAAGCCATCCGGCAAATGTTGGGTCAGCAAGATGGGATGCGGAAAATCCCGTGGCAGGGGTGCCAGCATTTCCACAAGGGCCTTGGGGCCACCGGTGGATGCGGCGATAGCCACCACTCGAATCTTCTTTCTTGCTTTGCTTGTGGGGCTTTTTGCGGATTGCGTGGGCCTGCCTTTTCGTTTTCGGTGACGAACGACACGGATACCCGCCAAGAGTCGAAGTTTTTCAACGAGGCGATTCATGTCGGCTGAGCCAAGCTCGGGTTTTCGAACCAAGTCCAAGGCCCCGGCGGTGATGGCGCGGAATGTCTGGTCCACGCCCTCTAAGACAGGAGCGCTGGTGACCACCAGGATGGGTATGGGCTGGGTGGACATGATTTCTTCGATGGTGGTGAATCCATCGATGCCGGGCATCTGGATGTCCATGGTGATGATGTCAGGCTGCAATTTGGCGTTCAGGGCCAAGGCCTCCTTTCCGCTGGAGGCGATGCCGACTACCTGCATGTCAGGCTCTGGGTTGATCGCAGAACTGATGAGCTCTTGACAGATCAAGGAATCGTCCACCACCAAGACACGAATCACCTTGCGTTTGTGATTCGAGCTCATGTTTCTTGGCCTTGGGAGGGGTTGTTCTGTGGATCTGGGTCGTCATCGTTTTCTGTTTCGGTTTCTGTATCTAATGGCAGGTCGGGCAGGAAGTTGGACACCAGGTCGATGAAGGCCTGGCTGCCGAATTCGCTCTTGACGATGTATCCGTCCGCCCCGGCTTCCATGCCCCGCCGTTTGTCTTCGTCACTGGCCAGGGTGGTCACCAGAATCACCGGCAAGTGCTCGGTGGCTTCTTCCTGTTTGATGCGCCGGGTCAATTCCAAGCCGTCCATGTTGGGCATTTCTACATCCGAAACCACCACGTCGAATTCACGTTGCATCAATATGTTCAGGGCCTCCACCCCATCTCCGGCCTCTTCGACCAGCAGACCGAAGGAGACCAGCACGCTGCGCTCCAGTTCGCGAGTAATGATTGAATCTTCGACCAACAAGACCCGATGTTGCTGTTCGGTTTGACCCGTTTGGCTTGTGAAAAACGCCACGGGTGCATGCACTCGACCCGCTAGCGAGATGAGTTCTCCCGCGTGCAGCAACAAGACAAGCGAACCATCCTCAAGGGTGGCGGCACCAGAGACGCTTTGAATTTT
>JAUVAM010000224.1 GCA_030591745.1 Deltaproteobacteria bacterium | reverse complement strand
GATGGCTTGTTTTAAGGTGCGTTCGGTTTGTTGTCCGATTAGGCGGGCTACTTCCTGGCCGTCGGAATCCTTGAAGACGAAGGTGGGTACGCCGCGAATGCGGTATTTTGCCGCCATGGCCCGTTGGTCGGGCTGGCTTAAGTCGATGGTTTTGACGCGGACGCCGTTGCCGTCGCATTGGTCGCTGATGCCGCTGATGGTGGGTTTCATGCTTTGGCAGATGGTGCAGTTTTTGGAGGTGAAGGCCAGCATGACGGGGTGATTTTCGGCTTCGGCCACTTGCGTGCCTTCAGCCGAGGGCGCTGTCAGGGCGGGTAGGGCGTCTAAAGCCATGGTGCTGGCCACGATGATCAAAAGGGCGCCCAAGCCCACTTCGATTTTGCGCAGGTGGGGGCTGATTTTGCCCAGGAGGCGCATGCCGGCTTCGGCGAAGGCTGCAATCACCATGAGCGGGATGGCGAAGCCGAGGCCGTAGACGGCCAGATAGCCGGCGCCGGCCAGGGGATCGGCTGTGGCCGTGGCCGTGTAAGTTAAGACCGAGCCCAAGACGGGACCGATGCAGGGCGACCAGCCGGCGGCGAAGACCAGGCCCATCACCAGGGCGTTTAGCCAGCCGAAGCGAGTGGAGAATTTCTGATCGTTGGCGCGGATGGTTTGATCCAGCCAGGGGATGCGAATGACGCCTAAGAACTTCAGGCCGAACAAGGCGATGAGCACGGCGCCGAAGGCCTGCACCGCTGCCTTGTGATCGGTTAAAAAGCTGCCCACGGAAGAGGCGGTCAGGCCCAAGAGCACGAAGATGATCATGAAACCCAGGGTGAACCAGGAGGCCCGCAGCATGACCTGTCCCCGGCCGCCCGAGGTGCGGAAATCACCGCCCACCAGCGCCGAGAGATAAATGGGGATCAAAGGCAGTACGCAGGGCGTGACAAAGGTCAGCACGCCTGCGCCAAAGATGCCCAAAAGATCCAAATTCATGATGCGCCTCCTATGGCTTTCTTGGCTTGCTGGTCTGAAAGCCTATTTTTGAGTGCCGCCACGGCTGGCTGTTTCGTCGGATCCACCGTGGACAAAAGGAGCAGCGCCTGTTCGTCGCGCCCGGCTAAGAGCGCCTTAAGCCCATTTAATGCCGCGCCCTCACCTGGTTGGTCGGCATGCTTGGCATAGCCCTGACAGCCTTCCACCAACTTGGTGAGTGCCTCACGGCCGCCCCGATCCATCAAGGTGCTGATGAAGGCCGCGACCTCTTCCAAAGGGGCCGTGCGTTCGTCGCTCGCCTGGGCCAACTGGGCCAGGATGAGGCGGCACTGTAAGTCCGCCTGATCGGGTTCATCGGCCAGGGCCTGCTCGTATAATTCCATGGCCTTGGCCGCCTGTCCGTTCAGCAGATATTTGTTGGCCAGCATCTCCCGCATGGCTTGCTCCTTCTCGTTCACCCTTAGTAATCCAATCTTCGTGCCACATGTGTAATGCACTGAAAACCAATGCAAAACCCATTGTGTCGCGCCCGGGTGATTGTTGCGCTTGACCCCCTCTGCAATATATGCAACACCTCTTGCAACAGGAGGCAGCATGTTTGATTTTCTGTCATTTTTGAGTGATCAACCCGAGCGATTGCGGGAATTCTTGGATCGCCTGGGCGAGGCCATGTTCGTCGTGGATAAGGACCAGAAGATCGTCTACTGGAACAAGCAGGCGGCGGAGCTGACCGGCTATACCGCCGAGGAGGTCTTGGGCCAGCATTGTTTGAAGGGTATTCGCTGCGTCAACTGCCTTTATGATTGCAGCCTCTTTACTCACGGAGAGCTGGATGGCGTACGCACCGAGCTGGCCACCAAGGACGGCCGCCAGGTGGTGGTGTCCAAGAATGCATTTGTGCTCAGGGATGCCGAGGGCGAGGCGGTGGCCGGCATCGAATGGCTCAAGGACGAGAGCGACTTGGCGGCCCAAATCGATCGCTGCAAGATGCAACGAGAGACCATTTCGGAGCGCGAGCGCCTGCAAGCGGCGGTTTTGGGCTCGATTCGCGAAGGCGTGCTGACCATCGACAGGGATTGGCGCATCACGTCATTTTCTCGCCGGGCTGAAGTGATCACGGGTTTTGCGGCCGCCGAGGCGGTGGGTCGCTTTTGCCACGAGGTCATCGGCTCCAAGTTGTGCAAAAGCGGCTGTCCGGCGCAGCACTGCCTGGAATCCGGCGACGAAGAGGCTGAGCGCACCACCCTGATTCAGCGGGCCGACGGCAAGGGTCTGGCCGTGGCCGAGGTGGCGGTGCCCCTGAAGGACGAAGAGGGCCGAGCCATCGGTTCCTTGATTTTGGTCGAGGACCGGGCCGCGCAGGCCGCCGCCGCCGACACAGCCCGCACGGGTGCCCAATTTGCGGGCATGATTGGCCGCAGCGAGCCCATGCGAGCTGTCTTTCGGGTGGTGGAACAGGTGGCCCGCACCGATGTCACCGTGCTCATCACCGGCGAATCGGGCACGGGCAAGGAGATGGTGGCCAAGGCGCTGCATACGCTCAGTGGGCGTCGACACAAGCCCTTCCAGGCCATCAATTGCGCCGCCCTGCCCGAGACCCTCATGGAAAGTGAACTTTTTGGCCATGTGCGCGGTGCCTTCACCGGAGCCATGCGTGACCGGGCCGGGCGCATCGAGGAGGCCGAGGGCGGCACCCTCTTTTTGGATGAGATCGGCGAACTCGCCCCCGGCATCCAGGCCAAGCTCTTGCGTTTTTTACAAGAGCGCGAGTACCAGCGCCTGGGCGAAAGCAACACTCGCGCCGCGGATGTGCGGGTGGTCTGTGCCACCAACCGGGATCTGGCTCGAGCCGTGGAGGAGGGCGATTTCCGTGAGGATCTGTATTATCGGATCCGGGTCATCCCGGTGGAATTGCCGCCCCTGAGGGATAGGCGTGACGATTTGCCGCTTCTGGCCGCGCATTTGCTGGAAGAGGTCGCGAGCGCTCGTGGACGGCCGGCTTTGAGCCTGTCGCCATCGGCCCAGCAGCGGCTCATGCAGCACGCTTGGCCGGGCAATGTCCGCGAACTCATCAACGCGCTGGAGTTCGCGGTGGCCATGGCTCCCGGCAGGCGTATCCGGCCCGAAGATTTGCCACCCGAGCTCTCCGGCTCACGATCTCGTTATTCTGCCGGCTCAGAAGATGTGCAGCAGGAGGCCGACCGCATTCGGGAGGCCCTGGCCAGGCACGACGGCAACCGAACGCGCACGGCTCAGTTTTTGGGCATGGATCGCGTCACCCTCTACCGCAAGATGAAGAAGCACGAACTCTCCTAGTTTCCTAAGCTCCTGAAAGCTAATTGCTTTTTCGTGCCACGAATTGACGCTTCGTGTGAGCGCAAGTGTTTGATTTTACTTGCATTCGTCAATTCTCTGCGACACAATGCCCAGGCTCTTTCGTGAATCATTTCACGAATTTTTGGCGTTTGCCTGAGCGTGATCGATTTTTTTTCCTCTTGCACACAGGAGCACCAGCATGAGCGAAAGTGTACAGCAGGTGGTCAAAGAGATCGCAGCCGATAACGGCCACGATCGGACCCGCATGATGGATGTGGTTCGAAGCGTGCAGTCCAGGTTCGGATGTGTCTCCGGTGAAGCGATGGATCTCATCGCTACGGAACTCAAAACAAAGCGGGTCGAGGTGGAGGGCGTGGTCAGTTTCTATGCCTTCTTGTCCGAGAAGCCCCTGGGCGATGCGGTCGTCCGCGTGAGTGATTGCGTGGTCTGCCGCATGAATGGCGCCGAGAAGGTCATGGCGTCTTTCGAAAGCGCCCTGGGCATCAAGGCGGGCGAGACCACGGCCGACGGCAAAGTGTCTTTGGCGTACACGGCCTGCATCGGTCTCTGCGACCAGGGGCCGGCGGCCCTGATCAACGACGTGCCCGTGACTTATTTGTCTTCGGACAAGGTGGGCGAGATCGTCGAGACCTTGACCGGCAGCGGCGCGCCCAAGGAATTGGTTAAGACCCTGGGCGAGGGCAAAAACGCCAGCGAGCTGGTTCACTCGATGGTCATCAACAACGTCCGCAAAAAAGGTGAGGTCATCTTTGGCGGCATGGAGCCCGGCGCGGCCCTGCACAAGGCCGTCAAGATGAGCCCCCAGGAAGTCATCCAGGACGTGAAGACGGCTCGTTTGCGCGGTCGTGGTGGCGCTGGTTTCCCCGCGGGTATGAAATGGGAGTTCGCACGCAATTCCGTGGGTGCCGAAAAGTTCATCATCTGCAACGCAGATGAGGGTGAGCCCGGCACCTTCAAGGATCGGGTGGTTCTGACCGAAGTGCCCGAGTTGCTCTTCGAAGGCATGGCCATCTCCGCTTATGCGGTGGGCGCCAAGCAGGGCATCATCTATCTGCGAGCCGAGTATGATTATTTGCGGGCTCACCTTGAGCACACCCTGGCCGAGATGCGAAAGAAGAATCTGCTCGGTGTAAAAATTCAGGGCAAAGAAGGTTTTGACTTCGATATTCGCATCCAGATGGGCGCAGGCGCTTATATCTGTGGCGAAGAGTCGGCCTTGATCAACTCTTGCGAAGGTGAACGCGGTTCGCCTCGCGACAGGCCGCCCTTCCCGGTGCAAGAGGGCTACCTGAACCTGCCCACCGTCGTCAACAACGTGGAAACTTTCTGCTGTGCGGCCCGTGTTCTTGAGCAGGGTGCCGGCTGGTTTTCCGAAATCGGTTCGGCGGAAAGCTCGGGCACCAAGCTTTTTTCGGTCTCCGGCGACTGTGCTTTGCCCGGCGTTTACGAGCTGCCTTTCGGCCTGACGGTGCGAGAGTTCTTGAAGACAGTTGGCGGCGAAGATGCCATCGCCGTGCAGGTCGGCGGGCCTTCGGGCACCTGCGTGGCCCCGGCCCAGTTTGATCGCAAGATCTGCTTCGAGGATTTGGGCACCGGCGGTTCCATGATCGTCTTCGGCAAAGAGCGCAAGATCCTCGATGTGGCCGCAGAGTTCATGGAGTTTTTCATCGATGAGAGCTGTGGCTGGTGCGTGCCCTGTCGCGTGGGCAACGTCTTGATCAAGGAGCGACTGGATCGCTTCCGTGTAGGCAAGGCCGTGGCCGAGGACATCGATTACTTGAATGCACTTTGCGCCACGGTCAAAGCCACAAGCCGATGCGGTTTGGGTCAGACCTCGCCCAACCCGGTGCAGAGCACCCTGGAAAACTTCCGGGCCCTTTACGAGTCCAATATCGTCGCTGAAGAGGACGGCAAGCAGCCCACCTTCGATCTGAACATGGCCTTGGCCGATGCGGTCGAAGCCCAGGGTCGTGCGCCGGTCTTCCACGAAGACTAGGGAAGGAAAACGTCATGAGCGACAAAATTACGTTTACCATTGATGGCGTCGAGATTGCCGCGACCAAGGGCCAAACCATCATGCAGGCGGCCGATGAGGCAGGCATCTACATTCCGCGCCTCTGTTGGCACAAGGATCTGTCGCCGGGCGGTCGTTGCCGCGTATGCACGGTCCAGGTCAACGGACGCCCTCAATCAGCTTGTACCCATCCGGCAGGCGAAGGCATGGTGGTGCTGAGTGAGACGGCGGAAATCATCGACCAGCGCAAGGCCATCGTCGAGATGCTTTTTGTCGAAGGCAATCACTACTGCATGTTCTGCGAAAAAAGCGGCAACTGCGAATTGCAGGCCATGGCCTACCGATTCGGCATCGCCGCCCCGCGTTACCCATACATGTTCCCCGAGCGGAAAATAGACGCTTCTCACCCCGATGTTCTTATCGATCACAACCGGTGCATCCGTTGCGGTCGCTGTGTGCGTGCTTCTCGGGACTTGGACGGCAAGAACGTTTTCCAGTTTGTCAACCGGGGCTACGAGATGGAGTTGGCCATCAACGCCGAGGCCGATTTGGCCAAGACCGACCTGGCCGGCGTGGACAAGGCCGTGGATATTTGCCCCGTGGGCGCCATCCTGCGCAAGCGCGTGGGCTTTGCGGTGCCCGTGGGCAAGCGTCTTTACGACCACACGCCCATCGGCTCGGACATTGAAGCCAAGCGCAAGAGCGATGGCTAGGGCGGAAGGAACGAAATCATGACGAAACCCAAAGTTGCAACCACTTCGCTCTGCGGCTGCTTCGGATGTCACATGTCGTTGTTGGATATCGACGACCGCATCCTGAAGTTGGTCGAGCTGATCGATTTTGACAAATCCCCAATCAACGACATCAAGAAGTTCACCGGTCGCGTGACGGTAGGCCTCATTGAGGGCGGTTGCTGCAACCAGGAGAACATCAAGGTGCTGCAGGATTTTCGCAAACATTGCGATGTCCTGGTTTCGGTAGGTGATTGCGCCACCATGGGCGGGATTCCGGCCATGCGCAACAGCATCCCCTTGAAGGAATGCCTGGCTGAGGCCTATCTGAAAGGCCCCACGGTACACAACCCGAGCGGCCTGGTCCCCAACGATCCGGAACTTCCGCTTATTTTGGATCGTGTCTATCCCTGTCACGAGGTGGTCAAAATCGACTTCCACCTGCCGGGATGCCCACCGCCTGCGGACGCCATCTGGGAAGCCCTGGTGGCCCTGCTGAATGACAAGCCTCTGGACCTGCCCTACGAAGTGCTGAAGTACGACTAAGGGCTTACGGGAGTTAACTGTGACGACGACCAATGGATT
>JAUVAM010000491.1 GCA_030591745.1 Deltaproteobacteria bacterium | reverse complement strand
CGGGCAAGCGAAATCCTCGTTTCCCTTAAGGATGCGGCAGACCTCCCGACCGCTTAGTCCAGGCAATTCCACATCCATCAAAACCATGTCCGGATTTTCGTCACGGGCCAAGGCCAAGGCCTTCTGTCCGTTCAGGCCTTCGACAATCTCATAACCCTCTTCAGAAAGGATCCTGGAAAGCACCTTGCGCGACTTCGCGTCGCCGTCCACCAAAAGAATGCGTTTTGCCATGATTTTCTCATTTCACGCTATTTCCAAGCTCTAAGAATGACCAAATAATCCACCCCTGTCAATTTGACAGTTCCTGGTTTGCAAAGGTATGCAGGAGGCGAAACAAGAAACGAGGTTGCCATGGAAATCGCCCCCCCCGATCCCGTCACGGGTTTGGAATCCAAAAACCCGATCTTGCTCCTCCTCTTGGGCCTGGTCACCTCGGCGCTATCCTTGGCCTCGGTCTGGGGCATCAACCTGATCAGCGACGACTTCAACTTGATGGGTCTGTACATGATGTGGATCATTCCCGTGGGGGCTTTGTTGGTGGGCGTGGCCGCGGGCAGCGGTTACGGCCTGGGCTCCTGGTGGACCGGCGTGCGCATCTCGCGGAATCTGCTTTTGGTCGTGCTGCTCTTGCAAATCGCGGCCTACTTCGCGGCCCAGTACATCGACTACTTGCATCTGCTGTCCCAGATCGGTCCCGAAGGAGAAGACCCGGGCTTTCTCACTTTTTTCGACTGGTCCACCCGACAAATCCAATTCAAGGGCGAGTCCGATTCTGATTATGGCGATCCCCTGGGCACATGGGGTTATGCCTTCCGTGCCCTGGAATTGGGGGGATTCGTGCTGGGCGGACTGGTCGTGCCCTTGGCGCTGAAAGCCAAACCCTACTGCGAACAATGTCAGGTCTACATGCGCACCCGCGATTTGGTGGTGCTGCCGGCAAGCACGCCGACTCGCAAATTCAAGCGCAAGGACACCGACGCCCTTGAGGCCTGGCAGGCGGAAACCGAGGTAGCCCACCAGGCGGGCATGGATTTGCTTGATGGGATTTGGCAAGCCGCGGGCAACCGGCAAACCGGGGTCATCAACGACATCGTGGGCGAGCACAAACCTCGCGCAAAAGAAATCGGCAAACTTCCGGTGCGCATCGTGCTGTCTCTGAACACCTGCCCGGGCTGCGCCAAGGGGCGCCTGTTCGCCGCCAGTCTGACCGGTCATGGCAACGATATTCACCGTCAAGAATTGGGCGGGGTGGATCTGTCCGATGACCTCACACGCCAATTGAGCTGATCCGCATCAGTTGATCTTGACATAAGCCGAGCGCACCCGATCATTGCCATCGTGCTGATGGCGCTTGCCCACGGGCAAACGACGGTCGCCCTTCCAGAGGCCCATCCAAAGGGTGAAACCCTTGTAAGGATAGTTGGCCGGCACTTCCATGATGTAATCGTCCTGCACGATCTGACCCATCTGCCACTCGCTGGTGGGATGCAGGCCCCCCAGGGGCGCGTGGTCGCCGAAAACACGATGCGAGCCCCCCTGGGGCCCATCTCCATGAATGAAGACCAGCCAGTCATCGGCCAGGGCTTCCTTGCACCGGAAGAAATAGGAGATGGTGAAGCTGCTTCCGGCATCGACCGCCTCCGGTTCCACCTTATATCCCAACAACTCGATCTTGCCGCCGAAGTCGACGTTCATTCTCTTGATGCCGGGCGGCAACTCCGACAAAATTTTGTCCTTAACCCGCTGGGCACCGGCCGGATCCCGCTCCGTGGAAACCAGCAAGCTGAACGGGTGGCCGTCGTAGACCACATAGAGGCTCTTGCCCAAGGCCTTGCGCACCTTGGGGCGCAGATCAGCCAGCAAGGCCTTGCCGTCCCTTCCGTGCCCCGCCCCAAGAATCATGAATGTACGTCGGGGCTGACGAAGAAACTCGATGGCCCTGTCGATGTTGGGCTGATCGGCCAGAGACAGATCTCGAACCTGGTTCTCGAAGTAAAAAGAAGCAGAACGACTCAACCAGCCATTATACTGTGCGATGGGATCCCGATTGGGACTTGCCTTCAGATAGGCGCGAAAGAGGGGCTCTTGAGTAAATGTGTTGGTGACGGCCGGCAAGACGCCGGCACCGAGGTACAGGACCAACAGGCCCGCCACGACCGCCATCGCAGCGAAGACGAAAGAAGCGATGCGCTTGCAAAAAAACAACCCAGCCAGCAAGAGAATCCAAGCGCCGCCCAAAGCGCCGAGCACAGGATAGGGATTGACCGATGCCGGCAAGGGCCAGCCATAGTAATAGTCAAAAAGCTGAATGAACCACTTGTAGTCGTGCAAGAGATCCATGGTCAGAATCGCTGCCAAGGGCAGACTTAGCGCCATAGACAGTCGCATCCAGGCCCGATCTTCGTTCTTGTGCATACGCGCCAGGTAAAGGCCCACGATGACCGCCAAGAATGGCACCACCGGAAAAATGTAGTGATGAAACTTGGTCTGGAAAAGACTGAAGACCGTGTAGGGCACGGCTGCCGCGAGAAAGACCCAAAGATCGCGGCGACCCTGGCCCTCCATGTCGGCCGGCCCCCATTTCAACAAGCGTATGATGGCCGCGGGCAAGAGGCTCACCCAGGGAAACAGCGCAAAGGCCAGTTGCTTGACGTAAATGTCGAAGCTGCCCTCGGGTTTACCGATGGTCCCAGCCGCCCGATCAAAGTGATGGTAGATGACGGCCTCGCGAACAAAGGCCAGACCATGTTTGCCGACCATGAAAGCATGCCAGGGCACTACAATCACCAGCATGGCCCCCAGACCGATCCATAGCCATCGGGCATCGAAGTGATTCTCTGCCGCCGCGTCCTTGCCCATCCAAAACACCGCCAAAAAGGCCAGCAGAACAAGGTTCAACATGCCAGCGAAAGCCCAATCACCCAGGCTCAAACCGAAGCCCAGACCGGCCGCCACGAGCAGCCCCAGGCTGGCGAGCCAAGTCCGAAGACCCACCCTTCGAAAGAAGGCCATGTCCCAACGCAAAACCAAAAAGGCAAAGAGGATGCCGGCCGGGATGAACAAAGCCAACAGCCACTTGGAGAGAAAAGCCAAGGCGGTCAGCACAAAGAAAAGAATGAGATCCGCGGGTTTGCCCTGGGGTGTTCGGGCAAGGAAATAATGCCCGACGGCTGGTGCGCACAAGGCCACAAAGGGCATGTCGAACATGATCTGATGGGCCAACAGGGCATACATGGGTGCCGTGGCCAGCACAAGGGCCGAATAGAATCCCGCCCTTCTATCGTAGAGCCTCCCCACCCAGCGATAGGTGAGTAAGACCCCCAGCAGGGCAAAGAGCATGAAAGGAAAACGACCTGCAAAATGTAACCAAGGGTCCTCCGGGCCCGCCACGTCGAAGAGAGCAAAGGACAGGCGCAGCGACCACAAAGGAAGGATGGGCTTGGACCACCAGCGATTCTGGCCGCGATACCAAGTGTCCATCCACGATCCATGATCGGCCATTTCCTGGGCCACCTGAGAGTAATGAGGCTCCCAAGGGTCCCAGAAGGCGTAAGAGCCCAGGTTGGGCAAGTAGAGGACCGAAACCACGACGACGAGAAACAGGCCTCCGATTAGACCTCGATGGCTGAGCAATTTGCGCAGACGGGCACCCATTTGCATCTCACTCCATTTTGCGATTAACAATCGACTAACAATGCTGACGGCACCCATCTGAGCATTCTGCAATAAGCCTGTCAAGCCAAGGCAAAGCTGCTCACTTTTCCATCTGGACTGAAACATAAAATGGACCCGAGACGCCGTGGGGGGGAACGACGGTCTCGGATCCCGGCCCCCTAAGGAACCAAGAGAAAAATACTCTGTCGCTGGAATTCTGTCAATGTTTAGCATAATTATTCCGCCACCACTGCAAACCACAAAGCCCCATTCATGCGCAACAATGCATAACAACTAAAAGAACTGGCTTTCCCT
>JAUVAM010000254.1 GCA_030591745.1 Deltaproteobacteria bacterium | reverse complement strand
TACTTAGCGCCGGATACTTGTCAAGCGCTTTCAGCCCCTCTACTGATTCATGGAATCCAAAAATTCCTGGTTGGTTTCCGTGCGGCTCACCTTGGAAAGCAGGAATTCCATGGAGTCGATGACGTTCAGGGGGTGCAGAAGCTGCCTGAGGATCCAAACCCTGCTCAAAACCGTGTTGTCCATGAGCAGCTCTTCCTTACGCGTGGACGAAGAGTTGATGTCCAAGCAAGGGAAGATGCGTTTTTCCATCAGCTTGCGATCCAGGCGCATCTCGGAGTTGCCCGTGCCCTTGAACTCTTCAAAAATGACCTCGTCCATTCTGGAGCCCGTATCCACGAGGGCGGTACCGATGATGGTCAAGGAGCCGCCACCCTCAATGTTGCGGGCCGCGCCGAAGAAACGCTTGGGCTTATGCAGGGCGTTGGAGTCCACACCACCGGAGAGAATCTTGCCCGAAGGCGGCACAACCGAGTTGTAAGCCCGAGCCAATCGGGTGATGGAATCCAACAAGATGACCACGTCCCGGCCGTGCTCGACCATGCGCTTGGCCTTCTCGATGACCATCTCAGCCACTTGCACGTGACGTTGGGCAGGCTCATCAAAGGTGGAGCTGACCACCTCGCCTTTGACCGAGCGCTCCATGTCGGTGACCTCTTCAGGTCGCTCGTCGATGAGCAAGACGATCAAGACCACTTCCTTGTGATTGATCTCGATGGCTCGAGCGATATCCTGCAAGAGAACGGTCTTGCCGGCCCGTGGCGGACTGACGACCAAACAACGCTGCCCTTTGCCGATGGGCACCAACAAGTCGATGATGCGACTGCTCATGATCATCCGATCGAACTCCATGGCAAATTTCTCTTCCGGGTACAAGGGAGTCAGATTGTCGAAGAGAATCTTGTCGCGGGTTACGTCCGGATCTTCAAAATTGACCACTTCCACCTTGAGCATGGCGAAGTAGCGCTCGCCATCCTTGGGCGGTCGAATTTGACCGGCCACGGTGTCGCCCGTGCGCAAGTTGAAACGCCGAATCTGCGAGGGGGAGACATAGATATCGTCCGGACCCGGCAGGTAATTGTAGTCCGGCGATCGGAGAAAGCCGAATCCATCAGGCAGGATCTCCAGCACGCCCTCGCCGTATATGTGACCGTCCTTTTCGGCTTGGGCCTGCAGCACGGCAAAAATCAACTCAGACTTGCGCATGCCGCCGGCACCTTGGACCTTCAATTCCTTGGCCAGGTCGTTCAGTTCGCCTATTTTCAAATTTTTCATGTCCTTCAGGTTCATCATTCCTCCAGGGTGGAGTGGACCGCCACGGGTCAGTAAGACTGGGCGGGATGTTGGGGGGATTTTCAACTCACTGTGTAAGCGACGGGGCGCTGACCTTCAATTCTACCCTCGTCATCATTTGTCGGGATTTTTTGATACGTCCAAAAGACGATCTTCAATCGTTTGCATTCTTATCTTCTGAGCTTCCTTGATGTCAAGCAAAATGGAAGACGGGCGATATTTACTCTATCAGACCGGTCGAATACTGAACTCAAAGTTGTGGTTGGAGATCTGCACTTCCTCCCCACCCCGGATTCGGTACTTGCTGATCTGATCCCCATCCAGCCAGGTACCGTTGGCTGAGTTGAGATCCTCAATGAACCAGCCGGAACGCTCAAGGGTGATGACGGCGTGCTCACGAGAAACAGAGCGGTGCTGTATGATGAAGTCGCATTTGCTGCCCCGACCGATCAAAAAGACGTCTTTACGAATGGGCGTAACGGGTCCGTCGTCCACCTGAAAATGAAGCACATCCGACCGCTTCCGCCGATCAGGGGCAGACTTTCGGCTTGGGGCTGGTTTCTTGGCGGGCCGAGGCTCCGGCTCCCTGCGCCGGGGCGGCGATGGTTCAGGCTCGACTTCGTCGAGTAGATCCACGCCTTCCGGGGAAGCCACTTTTCTGGGGCTGATTTTGATAAACCCCATCTTGCGCCCAAGATCGAACAAGGCCAGATTCACCACCGCATCCGGCTCCAGACCCGTATCCTTGCAGATCTGCTTCAATACCGTAAGCAGCTGCTGGTCAAACTGCACCATCTTGCGAACCGGGTTTTGCATATCCACTTCCAGCGGTAAGAATCCAACACCGTCACATAAAGCTATAACTCAACCCCGCCCTGCGAAGCAAGAAATTGACCTATTTAATCAAGGACTCCGCAGCTCAGCCCAGCTATCCGGCAAGGGATTAAAACTACCCGTTCGAAGCCCGGGTCGCTGCTTGCGCAACCACTCGGGCAGCTTGCGCAAACCCACGGCATAGCCCTCGGGCGGAACCAGGGCCTCAAAAAGACGATCCGGATCCATGTCCAGATTGCGCAGCTGCACCATGTGGGCCCCTGTGCGGGACAAAAATCCGGCAAACGCCTCTCGCTCTTCTTCCCGATCATGGTACCCGGGCACCACAAGGTAATTTACGGAGACCACCAGACCGCGCTCAACTGCCTCTCGGACGAACTGCTCAACCTGAGCCAAACCGAAATCCGCCCGGTGATAAGCGTCGAAGGCCGCCTCGCGAGCCGAGAACAAACTGACCCGCACCGATTGCAGCCCAGCCTCGGCCAGGCCGGCAAGCTCACTTGGCCTGCTTCCATTTGTGTTCATGTGGACACCGCCCCGATCCGTTTTCTCTCGGATCGCAGAGATGGCCTCCTTAATACGCTCTGCCTGGGTTAAGGGCTCACCCTCGCATCCCTGGCCAAAGCTGACCATGCCTGACTCCACCCTGTCTAAATGAAACAGCGCAGCCTGCACGATATGCTCTACAAGAGCCGGCCTCTCGATGCGCAACTGGGGACTGGGTGCTTCTTCTTGCTCAGAGATGCAGCCCAAGCATCTGGCATTGCAAGCCGGCGCTACAGGCAAAGCCGCCTCGGTTGTGCCCAAGAAAAAGTTACTGGCGGTACAACAGGCGTAGTCACGGGCACAGTGGGCAATTTGTTCCACCAGTTTATTTCCCGGCAACTTCTGCAAGCCTTGCAGGATGGCGGCTTGCAGCTTCTGGGCAGGAAAGCGCGACGGGTCCCAATGTTTGTGGGGATCGATTCGCTGAGCGGCCAGCCCGATGCGACCCGCCGACCAGGCCACCGCGGTATACGCACGCAGAGGCAACGTGGGTGGCGTCGACTCAGCTCGCATGGCCGGCATCGCATAGCGCAAATAGCCCGGGGGTACGGTGGCCGCCACCGCGTGGGGCACCATCAGCCGGCCGTCCATCTCAACCTCTTCGAGAACCACCGGTACGCCTGTGTCCGGGTCCAAGCCCACGGGGCGTCGTCCGGGAAGGAAAACCATCTCCATCCCCTCCGGCTCGTGGCACAAGATAGCAGGGGGCAAGGCTTGCAATTCTTGCCAGGTCTGACCGACCGCCAGCAAATCCGGGTGATCAAAAAAACGGCCCTGATCGTCGGCGAAGAGCAATAAGGCAGGTGGCCGGGGCCCCCGCTGTCGCTTCTTAGTCGACAAAGCGCACCTCAAAACGCTCAACGTGAAAGCTGGCCTCTGAATCGATACGAACCTGAATACCCAGGCGGCGTTCCAAATTATCCAAGACATCTTGTTCTTCGTCGATGAGCCGGTTGCCCACCGCCGGGTTGGTGGCCACCACCACCGTGCCATGACGGCCCTGGGTCTCTCGCTCGATGGCACGCAAAATGTCAAAAACCATCGTGGGCACCGACTTGACCCTTCCTGTACCCTCACAATATGGGCAGGCCTCGCTCAAGGTACGCGACAAACTCTCGCGCACACGCTTGCGGGTCATCTCCGCCAAACCCAAGTCCGAAATCTGCAGGATGTTTGTGCGAGCCCGATCCGCGCTCAAGGCCTCCTGCAGTGCGTTGAAAACTTTTTCCCGGTTTGCCGGCCGCTCCATGTCAATGAAATCAATGATGATGATGCCACCCAGATCTCTGAGCCGAAGCTGGTAGGCGATCTCCTTAACGGCTTCCAAATTAATCTTTGTGATGGTGTCTTCAAGGTTGCGCTTGCCCACATAGCGCCCGGAGTTCACATCGATTGCGCACAGGGCCTCGGTCTGGTCGATGACGATGTAGCCACCACTCTTCAGCCAAACCTTGCGGTCCAATGCCCGGCCAATCTCTACCTCCAGACCAAGGGCATCAAAAAGGGGCTCGGCTCCGGCATAGAGCTCAACTCGTGAAGCCAAGGCCGGCATAAAGGTGCGCACAAACTCCAGCAATTGGCGATGCTCATCCGGATCATCGATAACCAGGCGATCTACGTCCACGGTGAACAAATCCCGGGTTGCCCGCCGAATCAAATCCAGGTCTTGATAGATTTGAGCAGGCGCGCCGGCGCCTTCAACTCGGTCACAAATGTCTTGCCAAAGTTTTGTGAGAAACTCCATGTCCGCGGCCAGGGCCTCTTCATCAGCGCCTTCGGCCGCAGTGCGGACGATGAAACCGGTCTGACCGGGACGCATGCTTTCCACCAACTCCCGCAAACGCAAGCGTTCGTCCTCGCTGCCAATACGCCGGGAGATGCCCACATGGTCCACGGTGGGCAGATAAACCAGCAATCGACCAGGCAAGGTAATGTGTGTGGTCAGCCTCGCGCCTTTGGTGCCCATGGGTGCCTTGGCCACCTGCACCAACACTTCTTGTCCGCTGTGCAGCAGATCGCCGATGCGCGCTGGCTGGGCCTGAACCAAAAGCGGCGACTCTTCGGCCAAGCTTTCTCCCATCTCGCCTACTTCGTCCTCACTTGCCTCGGTGGCCACCAAGTCCAGTTCGGTGGTGGAATCGGGCTGCATCACATCGGACACGTACAAAAAACCCGCCTTGTCCAGTCCAACCTCCACGAAGGCTGCGTCCATGCCCGGCAAGACGCGCACCACCTTGCCCTTGTAAATATTCCCGACCAATCCTCGGCCGCTGCGCCTTTCGATGAACAACTCGGCCAGGGCACCTTTCTCCACAAGAGCCACCCGACGCTCATGATGGATGGAGTTAATCGCCAACAAATTGCTCATGAGCCACTCCCAACCGGCGCGTCTTCAAACTCGATGACCTCGCGCAATATCGTTGTCAGGGAAAGTCCGAAAACCTCGGCCGCCACTTCAGAAGGCCTGGCCGTGGAGGCGCTCTTCATGTCCAAATCCATTACTGCGTCCAGGCCTTGTTCTCCTGATTCCACCACAAGACCCAAGAGACTTGGACGTAGTTCGACACGCTTCCGTTTTTTCTTCACGGTGCGTACCAAAGACCAACTCTCCCTCGCCATCATTTCTTCGCAGCCCAGCTTTGCCTGCTCTTCATCTACACCATGTAGACGCAAACGATAGCGCACCCTTAGGGCCGTAGCGGTCAAAGACTTGGTGGCCGCTTCGAGCATGTGCCACTCCTGCAAAGCCACCCCTTTCGGCAATTCGAGCTCCAGCGCGGCCATCAGATCCTCCGGCCTGTCACAGGCGGTCAGCCAGACGTCCATCCACTCGGCCAAACTCTCTGCGCCCGACGGACAGGGCGGCCCGAAAGAGGACTTGATCTTGGGATGGTAGCCCTCGGTGAAGGCCACGGGCCATCTAGCCCTGCGCAAGGCTCGATGCACGCTGAGCATGAATTCCAGGTGCCCCAGCCACGAGGCTGGAGCCCGCTTACTCAAACGCATGCGCACCCTGATCGGGACAGCATCTCCCTGTGCAACTTCGCCTCGAATCCCCTGGGGTTCAGTGACGCGCGGCTCACTGACGCGAGATGGACTCAAATCAGGCAAAGGCTGGAGACCGTTGGGACAAGCGCCACAGTTGCTGCACATATCGGTCAAGCAGTCGGGCGTAGGCTGGATCTCCAAAGCCTGCTTTCGTTCCTGTAGAAGAAAATCCTCTTCCGGCCCCATGTCCAAATGAGACCAGGGCAAAAGTTGCCCGGGATCCCTGGACCCCAAATAAAAGGCGTCCGCCCCACCTGGCACCTTCACTTCATCAAAGGCCTGCCTGAAGCTTTCGTACTGAAAATGCTCGTTCCAGCTGGCCAATCGCGCCCCGCTTTTCGCGATGGCGCAAAGCGCATCGAACTGCCTGCGATCCCCTCGGGACAAGAGCCCTTCGGCCCAGCTCAACTCACTGAGGGTCCAGCCCACCTTGACTCCGCCCAGGCGGCGCAGGTTGCCGCGCAGCCCATCGTGAATCCGCCGAGACGCATCCGGCGTGAGCATGGCTTCCCACTGAAAGGGGGTGTGTGGCTTGGGGACGAAGGTGGATATCCCCACGTTGATCTG
>JAUVAM010000124.1 GCA_030591745.1 Deltaproteobacteria bacterium | reverse complement strand
TCGCTAAGCTTTTTAACGTCAAGGTCCTGACCTTCAGCCTGGGTTTTGGGGGGCCCATTCGCATTGGCAAGTTCAAGTTGGCCTTCAAGCGAAAAGAAACCGAATATCGCATTGCGTGGATTCCCCTTGGCGGGTTTGTACGCATGGCCGGCGACGATCCCACCGAGCCGATTCCTCCCGCAGAACAAGACCGGGCCTTTTTGACCCAAAAGGCATGGAAGCGCTTTTTTATCGTTTTTGGTGGGCCCCTGTTCTCCATTCTATTGGCCGTGCCCATCTATTTTACCTACAATTTGCTGCAAGCCACGGCCCGGGCCCCTGAGGTCGGGCGGGTTATCCCCAATTCGCCGGCAGACAAAGCGGGCTTTTTGCCGGAGGACCTGCTTCAGCAAATCGACGGCAAGGATGTAGCCACCTGGGAGGAAGTCGACCTGGGCATTCAGGCCGGCGGAGGTGATGCGATCAAGATTGCCTTTACGCGGGGCGATGAGCAACTTGAACGCGAGATTACGCCGGTCAAGGAGCTGGACGCGACCGGCTTGGAGCTTTTCGGCGAGCGCTTCGACGCAGGCCTGCGCCACAACCGACAGGGCAACTTGCTGGGCGTGGTGCCCGGCTCGCCGGCAGCAAGCGGGGATGTGCATAGCTGGGACCGCATCCTGGCCATTGACGGAGAACCCATGCCCGGCTGGAACGACGTGGAGCGCAAGCTTGCGTCCCTTGGGCATAAGGCTTTTGTTCTGACCGTGATGCGGGCGGCCGAGGTGCCCATCGGCGTCGTGACTTTGCGGGCGCCGGCCATTTTCGATCGCAAAATTCAGCCCATGGCCGCCGAGGAGGCGCCGCCTTTTTCCAGGGTGTTCGGCGAGGCTTATACCGGACTGGAGCCGGTGGACCTCTATGTGTTGAATCTTTTGGACGGCATGCCCGCTGAAAAGGCCGGCATTCGACCAGGCGACAAGATTGTAGCCATGTTCGGCCAGCCCATTTTTTCTTGGCACGAGTTTTCCCGCAACATCGTCGAACACAAAGGCGAGGGCTCTATCCCGGTCAAAGTGCGCAAGTCGGATCAGGTGGTGGAGTTGGCCTTGACACCCACCGAGATCGAGGAGACCAACGAGTTCAAGCAGATCATGCGCAAACAGGGCATGGGCGTGACCTACCAAGCCAACCTCCGGCACGGCAAGATCATCCCCAGACCCAATCGTCTGACTTACGCCCTGAAGGCCTCGATGACCGAAACCTGGCGAGCCATTTCGATGAACATCCTGGGTTTCGTGCGTATTTTCGAAGGCCGGGTGGCCCCCACCGAGGCCATCGGCGGCCCCATCATGATTTTCACCGTGGCCGGCAAATCGGCTGAGCGTGGCTGGGGCACTTTTTTGAACATGATGGCTTTTTTGAGTGTGCTTTTGGGTATTCTCAACTTGCTGCCCATCCCGCTTTTGGACGGCGGTCATATTCTGTTTATCCTCATTGAAGCCGTGCAGCGAAGGCCTGTGTCTTTGCAGTCGCGAGTGGTGGCAAGCTACATCGGCCTGGCTTTGTTGGTCAGCTTGATGGCTTTTGCTTTCTACAACGACATCCATCGTTACTGGACCGAAATCACCTCGGTGTTCACCTGAGATGGTCGTGCTCGGATTGGATACGGCCACTCCGATGACCGCGGTGGCGCTTGTCGATGGCGAAGGCGTCTTGGCCAAAGAGCAGGTGTCGGACCGTCGGCATTCCGTCAATCTTTTGCCAGCGATGGACCGGGCTCTCAAGCAGGCCGGGATGGAGCGTGGGGATTTGGATGGGGTGGCTGTGGGCGTCGGCCCCGGTTCGTTCACCGGGATCCGCATCGGTCTGGCCGTGGCGAAAACTTTGGCTTTCGTGCTGGATAAGCCCTTGCTGGGTGTGAGTTCCCTGAAGGCCTTGGCTTTTGGCGCGAGGACCCAGCCTGAGGTGGCCGACTGGCTGGAAGAAGAAGACTGCCAACTTTGTGTGGCTCAGGATGCGCTCAAGGGCGAGGTTTTTTCGGCCCGTTTTCGTTTGCTGTCTTCAGGGGGCCTGGAAACCCTCCAGGCCGAGGGGGCCCGTGACCCTTCGACCTGGGCCAAAGAGTTACTTCAACTGCCAGAGAACGGCCCTTTTATCATCTTGGGATCTGGGGCGGAGCGTTACGCCGTCATGTTTCACCAAACCCTGGAATCCAAGATTCGCATTCCGCGCGAGGCCGCGGCCCATGTCGTAGACGCCGCCGCTGTGGCCAAATTGGGCCTGGAGCGCTTGTTGGCTGGGGAGTCCGACGACCCCATGAGCCTGGAACCCATGTACTGCAGGCTGAGCGAAGCCGAGTTGGGGCTCTTGAAGGTACCTGCGCCTTGAGGTAAGGTCCGGCCAGGCATCGCCCCATTGGAGGATATTTTGCTAATCGACATTCACGTACATTCCGAACATGACGACAACGCAGAACTGAAGCTGGCCGATGTGGTCCAGCGTTGCAAACAAGTTGGGCTGGATGGCTTTTGTCTGACCGACGTCCATAGTTTGGCCGGGCAGGAAGAGGCCAAGCGCTTGGCTGCTGAGGCCGATCTGGTGGCCCTGGTGGGTTTTGAGGCCTTGACCGAGCTGGGGCACTTCCTGGTTTTCGTACCGGAGCCCGACAAATTGCCGGCGATCAGCGAATGGCTTGACCTTGGAGAAGACGGGCGCGTGGAATTTGCGTCCTTGGCCAAGGCCGTGGCTGAGCGCAAGGGCGTCTTCGTGGCGGCTCATCCTTATGCCCGCGAGGTTTCCGGGACGGTCGGGGACCTGGTGGCTCGATTGCCCGGCCTTGCTGCCCTGGAAGTATTCAATGGGCGGCATGGTGGCATGGCCGACGAGCTGGCCGAGGAATTGGCGGTGGGCATGGGTCTTGTCGGTGTGGGCGGCAGCGACGCCCGCCACAAGGTCGAAGAGATCGGTTCCGTTGCGACTCTGTTTGCGGGCAAGGTCAGCGATGAGGCTGAACTCATCGAGGCCCTCATCGGTCAGGATGTTTGGCCGGTGCGAATTGGTGGACCCGCGCCATCGAGGCGCAAGCGAAGCGAGCGGGGAGAAAGGCGTCCAGGCGGCAGAGGCGAGGGTCGTCGGGATGGACGGCGAGACGCCCGTCGTGGTGAAGGTCGGGGTGGCAGGTCCGGCGATGGCCGGAACCGAAGCAGTAATCGAAGCAGTAACCGCAGCCCCCGTGATGGTGACAAGGGCGGTTCCAGTCGCTCGGATTCTTAGTCCTTATTGGCGCACACCCGTTACTTCCAGATCGAAACCATCAAGCTTCAAGCCCGCGTTTTTCTCGGATTGCTTGAGCAGGGCGGCCGGATCTGCCCGGAGGGTGGTGAAGTCCATGGAGTAAAGTTTGACCAGCAGGGAGTCGGCCAAGGCCAGCTGCATGCTGTCCGGTGAGAAATCCAGTCCCACGGCCTCGCTCGCCACGTTGATGAAGAGCATGGGCTGCAGGTTGTGCACCGACCAAATTCGTACGCTTTTGTCGTCGGAGGCGGTGGCCAGAAGCAGGCCATCGGGAGAGAAGTGGATGGCGTTGACCCATTGCTCGTGTCCGCGCAATCGGCCTTTCTCCTTGCCGCTGGCCAGATCCCATAAAATGGCCGCACCATCCTTGCCCGATGTGGCCAGGGTCTTGCCATCCGGCGAAAAGTCCAAACCGGAGATCCAATCCTTATGGCCGTGCAGCACATGCAGCGTCTTGCCGCTTTCCACTTGCCAGACGCGCGCTGTCTTGTCGTAGCTGGCCGTGGCCAGAAGCTTGCCGTCCGGTGAAAATTGGACGTTGTCGATCTCGCCTTCGTGGCCCTTGAATTGTTTGAGCAGTTTGCCGCTTTTCACGGACCACAAACGCAAGATTTTGTCAGCGCTGGAGGTGGCCAGGAATTTGCTGTCGGGTGAGAAGGCCACACCGTAGACCCAGTGCTTGTGCCCCTTGAGTACATGCAAGAGCTTGCCGGTCTTGAGGTTCCAGATCCGTGCCGTGCGGTCTTTGGCTGCAGAGGCCAAGTACTTGGATTGAGGGTCGATGGCCAGTCCGGCGATTTCCGCTGCATGACCCTTGAGCAGGAAGCGTTGTTTCCGGCGCTTCACGTCCCAGATCCGCACGGTTTTGTCCAGCCCACCGGAGGCCACCCACTTGCCGTCCGGGGACCAGGCCAAGCCGTAAGGAACATCGCTGTGTCCGGCAAAGGTGGGCAGATCCCGACCTTCTTGAATCTCCCAGACACGGCAGAGGCGGTCGTAGCCGCTGGTGGCCAGCAGGGGGGCCTTTGGTGAGAAGCTCACCCCATAGACGAAATTGGCGTGCCCGCCCAGGTTCAAGAGCAGCTTGCCGTTGGCCGGATTCCAGATTCGGGCGGTTTTGTCGTAGCTGGCTGAGGCCAGATAGCGGCCATCGCCGGAGAAGGTCAGGTCCAGCACCCCGTCTTTGTGGCCTTTCAGGACGCGAAGCTTTTTGTCGGTGGCTGTGTCCCAAAGTACAACTCGCATGTCGTTGGAACCGGTGGCCAGGATCTTACCGTCAGGCGAATAGGCCAGGGCTCGAACTTCATCACTGTGTCCCTTGAGTACGGCCGATTCTTTTTTCTTGGCCAGATTCCATATCCGGGTCGTACCGTCGCTGCCGGCCGAAGCCATTTGGGTTCCGTCGGGATGGAAGGCTACCTTGAATACCTTGCCCTGATGCCCCTTGAGCACTGAAACCATCCGTGTTTTGGCTACGTCCCAGAGACGGACCGTGCCGTCCCAGGATGCGCTGGCCAGCAATCGTCCGTTGGGGCTGAAATCAAGGTCGTGAATAAGCTCTCGGTGTCCCTTAATCACTTTTAGGGGTTTGCCGTCTTTGGCCCGCCACAAGCGCACCGTTCGATCAAGGCCGGCCGAAGCCAGGAGTTTGCCGTTTGGAGAATAGGCCACGGCGTAAACTCGATCTTTGTGGCCCTCCAATACGCGAAGAGGTCGGTTGTTCTCCAGATCCCAGACCCGCACTTTGCCGTCGAAGGCGGCCACGGCCAGCTGTTTGCCGTCCGGGCTGATGCTGCAGTCGGCCAGAACCTCATCCGAGACGAAGGCTTGCTTCAGCTTGGCCGTGGTGTCGAAACCCAGCCGGTAGATTTTGCTGGCTGCTTTGACCCAGAGAGCCCGGGCGTGGGGATGAGTCTTCGCGAATGTGGGATCGTGGAAGGGGCTTTTTTTCAGTGCCGGGTTGTGCAAGAGGGAGGCCGCTGCATAGGTCTTGGCCGCCAAATAGCGCTTGTCTTCCACCATGCGGTCGGCCTTTTCGGCGTAGGCCTGGGCAAGATGGAAGTTGGCCACTCGCCGTTCGTCCAGTTCTTTCTCTAAGGCTTCGTGCTCTCGCTCTCGAGCCTGGCTTTCGGCCTGGCGGGCTTTGGTTTCGGCACTGAGTGAGAAACTCACCGAGATCAGCGCGCCGATGATGACGGACAGAATCAGGCCCACCGCGATGATGGTGGGCTTATTGTGTCTGGCGAAACGCTTGAAAAGCTCCCAGGCGCTGTAGTCGTAGGAGCTGACCCGTTTGCCGGTCATGTAGGCGCCAACTTCTTCGGTAAATCGTTTGGAGGACTGGTGGCGCAGCGTTTTGTCTTTTTGCAGGGCTTTTTCCGTTATGGCAGCCAACTCGGGCGGGGCATCGGGGCAGCGATCGGTGACCGGGACGAGGGGTTCCTCGCCCACCATGAGGATGGTCATCATGGGTGTTTCGGCCTTGTAGGGCGGCCGGCCGGTGAGCACTTCGTAGAGAACAGCGCCCAGGCCCCAGACGTCGGAGCGTTCGTCGATTTTTTCGATCTCGCCTCGGGCTTGTTCCGGGCTCATGTAGCTGGGCGTACCGATGGCTGTGCCCGCGGCCGTGTGACCTTCGTCGGCTTTTTGCAGGTGGCGTAGTTCTTTCTGGATGTCATAGGCCCGGATGTCCCGCTGGCCCTTGACCTTGGCCACGCCCCAATCCAAGAGCACCGTCTCGCCGAATTCGCCCACCATGATGTTCTCGGGTTTGATGTCCCGGTGCACCACGCCCCGACTGTGGGCGTAGGCGATGGCGTTGCACACGTCCCAAAAAGCGCCCAGGAGCTTCACGCGGTCGGCCAGGCTTTTGCACTCCTTGAGCTTGCGGGCCAGGGTCTTACCACGCACGAAGCGCATGCTGTAGTACAGCGTGTTGTCTTGTCTGCGGCCCAGTTCATAGACGGGCACGATGTTGGGGTGTTCGAGCTGACCCGTGACGCGGGCTTCCCGCAAAAAGCGCACCATGCCCGGTGTGGATCGCTGCAAGGAGCTGGAGCCGCCGGCCGAGTTCCAGTCGCTGACTTCTCCGTCGGGTAGAAGCTCTTTGATGGCCACTTCGCGGCCGACGTGTTCGTCGAAGGCCAGCATGATGCGGGCTTGACCGCCGCGGCCGTGTACGCCGCGCATGGTGTAGCGACCCTCTTCGGCCTTGGTTACCTGGTCGTCGGGATCGATTTCCCCGGCATCCAGCGGGGCCTTGCTGTCGGCAAAGGTGCTGTCCACCTCACCGATGATGTTGACGGTGGCCACCGGCAGATCGGGCGGATTGGACGGGCTGCTCTCCGCCAGGGTTGAGCAGCTGTCGTGCATCTCATGGCGAACTCGTTGCTCGATGAGGTTGCGCTGATTGATGTTGATGATGCCATCGCGTTGCAAGCGCTCGGCCAGGTTCATGCCCGGCTGGGTGCCGGTGGCGATGGAGGCATCCGCTACGTCCGTGGGCGAGGCAAAGCCCAACTGCACCGAATAAACGGCGAAAAGGATTTCCTCGTGGGATTTTCCCTGTGGATCCAAAACGACTACCTCGATGAAGTTCCGATGGCCTCACACCTTAGAAGAAGGGGCCATGAGACGCAAGGGACTCAGCCGCGGATGGTGGATTTTTGAACCCGAAGAAGCAGGGGAGGCCAGAAAATTGACACAGGTGGGCACATGTAGGACACTAGACCACAAGAGAGCACATGAGTGCTCCAAATCCCCAGGAGGCTGCCATGTCCAGGACCGACGCCAATGAATTCCGCGAAAGCCTGAAGCTTTGGGATCGTCCCATGAATGAGCTGCATGGAAACCACATCTTGGATTCGGAAGACAACGTGTCGCTCCTGGTCGAAGAACTCTTCGACCGGCTCATGGACTTAGACGAAAACCATCCCCTGGTGGGCAACTGTTGATCACAAGATGAAGAAGACATGGATGATACTTGGCGGCGGCTTTGTCGTGTTGGTTGGTATCGCCGCGATCGGTCTTACCTTGCTTGTGGAGAAGGGTGAGGCGCTGGATATAGAGAGCAAGGCCTACGTTGACGAAGTCGTCCCCATGATCTGCGCCGACCTTCGATTCGAAAACTTGGCAAAGCATGCCAGCAAGGAACTTCTCGCCGCCGTACCGCCGGAAGAATTCAAGAAGGTTTTCGTCTGGTTCGAGAGGCTGGGTGAGTACAGGGCGTTTATAGAGTCATCTGGGCAGGTTCACATGAACTACGCAGCTCAAGGTGACGAGTCCATAATCGGAAAATATATTGCGCATGTTGAGTTCGAGACGGGCCCCGCGGAAGTCGAAATTGTGGTCGTCAAGAAAGATGACGGGTGGAAAGTACAGATGCTCAATATCGACTCGCCTGCGATGATGCCCGAGCGCAATTAGCGTTCCCGAGCGGTAACATTTCCTTGACAGACAGCCCCGAAGCGTGATTTATTCCCGATCGGTAACATGGATACCAAAAACCCAGAGCAGCTTGGCGCCGCTATTCGCTCAAGGCGCAGGCAGTTGAAGGTCACCCAGAAGGACCTGGCGATGACCTGTGGTACGGGTTTGCGTTTCATTATTGATCTGGAGAAGGGCAAGCCGACCTGCCAAATCGGAAAGATCTTGCAGGTCCTCCAGGCCCTGGGGCTCAAGCTCCAGATCGCGGTCCCCGCCCTGGATGTGGACCAGGGTGATAAGTGATGAAGGATTTGATCGTTTATCTGAACGCCGAGAGAGTCGGAAGACTCAAGCAAGACGAAAGTGGCTTGCTGCAATTTTCCTACGATCAGGCATGGCTCGAAAAGTCGAGCGCCATGCCCCTCTCCCGTTCGCTTCCTCTCCAAAGCGAGCTGTTCCCGGGAAGGAAAGCCAGGCCT
>JAUVAM010000497.1 GCA_030591745.1 Deltaproteobacteria bacterium | reverse complement strand
TGTGCCGGCGGTTTCTGACGGCACGTTCCGGCCGCACATAAGAGCCCCGAAAGGTTCTCGAGCCGATAGGCGATGAGGTTCTTCCGGGGTGGACGCGGCCCGGTTTGTCTATCCCAACGATTCCAAAATATGCTCGCGACATTTCTCCGCGAGTACAAGCAGGTTTTGAATGTCTTTCTGTCCGAGGGGAAAACTGTCACCAGGGTAGCGTGACTCGACTGCAAATGGAGACAATTTACGGACATCATTAAGCGATTTCGACAGGCTTGCATCAACCTGGCCGACAAGGTCCAACAGCAAGCCGATATCATGCGACTTGGCAAATTCAACCTGATGGCGCGTCAAAAAGGCCTTTAGAAGCTTTTCAGCGGCTTGCTGCGCATGAAATCCCACGGAAGCATAAAGTGGCTCGTCATGTCGAACGATGAGGCGGGCGACGGCCAGGTCCTCTTCGGCCTTCTTGAGCCACTGTTCGACAAGCTCCTGGATGACTTCTTCACGCGGCTTCATAAAGAACCTGGCCATACTTGTGAGCAGGATAGGCGATCCCGCCGATCACTTCCTTGGTCTCCTCAAAACGCTCTTCGGACATCACGATGACATCAAAGGATTTTCCTAGTCCCCTGAGGCTATCTCGAATCCTCATCGCCTCATCACGGGGATTCTCGGCTCTGGGCAACACAACCAACAAATCCACATCCGAGCCCTCGTTGGCTGTATCACGGGCAAAAGAACCGAAGAGAATCACCAGCCTTGGCCGACATACGGAATCCAGGCGCGATAAAATCACGCTTACGAATTCTTGGGTCAGACCATTTGCCATTGTGGTCTCCATTGCGATGCTCGTCTCTGTAAAGAATCATCACATGCACCTCAATTGCTTTGCAAGGGGACGGCGCATGAGGGCGGAAACCGGGGTGTCTTTGAGGATGAGGGAGGGATGTGCCTTGCGGGCGGGTGGGTACCCTGGCAATATCGGATTCGTGCGTAGCTTTTGAACATGGGGTGATTATGTTTTTGGTTAGATAGATACTTTTGCTTTCTCTTGCGACGTCCTTGTTGTTTTTGGGCTTGGCCTGTTCTTCGGATGGGGAGCCTTGTACCCATGATCTCGATTGTGACCATGGAAAGCTTTGTTCGGCTTCGGGCGATTGTGTGATCGCTGACGCTCTTCGTTTTGAGACGAAATCTCTGCCTTCTGCTTTCCTTGGGCGGGACTATGCTACGACCCTGGAGGCTTCGGGGGGCCTGGGGTCGTATAGCTGGCGGCTTGTGCGCGAAGCGCCCGCTTGGCTTTTGCTTGATGAGTCTACGGGGACCTTGAGCGCCGGGGCTTACGACCTGGTGACCGGCAGTTATGAACTGAGTGTCGTCTTGCGCGATCAGGCCAATGGGGGCGATGGGCACGCAACCGAAAAGACCTTCTCTTTGCGCGTCGACAATTGCCAAAATGATCTGCCTTGCTGGACGGCCGAGGGCATCACTTGCATGGTTGGGGTCCAGGCCTGCGTGGACGGCGTCTTGCAACGCTGTGTCGCCTTCGACCCGCCGGTCTTTCCCGAGGACTTGAATCGCTGTGGCAGCGATTGCCGGGGCTGCGATGAAACCTTTGCCAACCTCTGTGTCGACGGTCGATGCCGATGTGGCGCAAACGAGCCTTGCGGTGTTGGTAACGTTTGCTGCGGCGAGACCACCGAGGCCCTGTGTCTGGACTCGACCAACCTGGCCCACTGCGGCGCCTGTGACAACCACTGCCTAATGCGGGTCTTAAACGCCGATGACGTTGTCTGTACGAATGAGCAATGCGATTACGGGCTTTGCCACGACGGCTGGTACGACTGCGACGACGATCGCTCCAACGGCTGCGAACAAGAGCAAAGCCCCGAGGACTGCGCCGGATGCGATAACAACTGCCTGACTTTGCCCAATGTGCAAAGCGCCACCTGCGACACCGAATCGAATCGCTGCGTACTCGAATGCGTGGCCGAGTGGGCGGATTGCGATCCCGATTCTCCGGGATGCGAGACGTCGTTAAGCAGCCTGCAAAACTGCGGCGGCTGCGGGATCGTCTGCGCCGGGCCCCTTTGTGATGAGGGTGCGGATGGGTTCTTTTGCGGCTGTGACCAGACACTCAACCTTGGTCTTGAGAGTAATTTCAACCAGGACGGCAACCCGGATTGCTACGCCGACGAAATCTGTTGCTCGAACGATGACGGTCGCGGTGCCTGCATCCCCCACAGCACTGCGCACTGTTTAGACTGCGAAGAAACATGCGGCCCCAATCATGGCGGTCCATACTGCGATGAGAATGATGTCCTGGTCATGTGGTTCTGTAGCTGTCGCGGAGATGACGAAAATTGCAAAAACTACGTCTTCTCCGAGGCGGTTTGCAAAACACTCACGGATCAATGCCGCTGCGGAACTCAATCCGATGGTTGTGAACCGCCTGAGGCCTGCTGCCCCACCGACAATGACGGCAACGCCGAATGCACCGACCTCTCCAGCGACTGGGAAAACTGCGGTATTTGCGGGGCGCAGTGTGTGCTTCAAGATTATTGTATTAACGGCGCTTGCAGATGCCATATCGGCGACTGCCCCAGCCAGTCCGGGATACTGACCTGCGTGAACAACATCTGTGTCTGCGAGGAATACGATCTCAAGCCCTGCCCCATCAGCATGTACTGCCGAGCGAACGGCTGCTGCCTGGATGCCTTCGATGGCGACTGCTGCGGTGACGGGGACGTCTGGTGCTCGGACGGCAGCTGTCGCCAACCACAAGATTGCCCATAGAACCTTTCCCCCATATCGAAAGAGGTGTGCACATGCCCGAAGTAACCCATGAATCCATTAAGCCGATGCTTGAATCCGCCAACCAGGAAGGCGTCATGATGAAGTGCGTGTTCAAGTGCCCGGTCTCCGGCACCGCGATCACGGGTTCCGCCATGATCCAGAAGGGCAAAAGCCTTGGCGATGTGGCCAAGTCGTCGGTCAAGCGAAGCATGATGTGGCGATTGCGCTCCGCCGTGTCTCGGACCGTGCGTTCCGCCCTGGGGGGCGGCATGCTCGGTCGCCTGGGCGCCGACGTGGGTGGTGCCGTGGTGAGCAGCGCGACCGCCGGCGCGGGCCAGTCGTTTTCCGATGAGGAAAAACAAGCGGCCGTGGTTTCGGCTTTTGAGAGCGTTTCGTCGCAGTTCGTGTGGGAAGGCAAGAACAATCGCTGGATCTCGGCCGCCACGGCGGGCGAAATCCTGACCGACTTCGCCAAGCAGCTCAACGCCGCCCCGGTGACCCAGAAATACGACAAGGGCGTGATGGCGCGGATGTTGGTCGAAATCGCCCAGGCCGATGGGCACCTGGCCGACGAAGAAAAAACCTTCCTGGCCGACTTCATCACGCCGGATTTGGGCTCGATCAACGAGCTGAGCAAAAGAGCCAAGCTCTCGGCCGCCGAATTGGCCGAATGCAGCCAGGGCACGTCCCGGGAAACCATGTTGATGATCGCCTGGGCCCTCGCCTGCACCGACAAGGATCTCGATCCGGCGGAAGCCGCGCGATTGGGCGAGCAGGCCGCGGGGCTGGGCCTGGCTGAAGGACGGGCCGGGGAGCTCAAGACCTACGCCCAGGCCTTCGTGATCGATCAGGCCATGGACAGCGCCTACCCGGGCGGCCGGTTGGACGAAGGCGCGAAGGCGGAGGTTCTCGGCTTCGCGGAGGCGATCGGTTTGGACCGAAGCGCGGCCGAGCGGGTGGAAATTCGGTATCGGAAGCGTAACGGATTGGTGTGAGTTAGAAACCCCGGGGGCGATGATCCCGGGGGTGCGAATCGCGGGGGTGGACGGCGCATGGGTGCGAACCGCGGGGGTGGACGGCGCATGGGTGCGAGGATCCCGAAGGTGAACGGCGCATGGGGGCGAGGCCCGGGATGAACCCTGCCGCAAGAAACGCG